>NZ_LDVA01000151.1:0-15526 GCF_050768715.1 Burkholderia sp. ZZQ-2
CGTGAACAGCGTCTGGCCGAACGCGGCCTCGAGTGCCGCGACGTGGCGGCCGGCCGTCGGCTGCGTGATGCCGAGCGCCCGCGCCGCGCCGGACAGCGAGCCTTCCGTCAGCACGGCCAGGAAGGTGCGGTAGCGTTCCCAGTTCAGATCGGTGGTCATGCATAAATGTATAGCTGATCCATTGGGTTCGGCAATTCCTTGATAGCCTCCGGCGCGCCAGAATGCGTGTCATGACGGTTCATTCAAGGAGAGCGGCAATGACGAACCATGCAGGCGGGACGCAACGGCAGGCACTCGTGCTCGGTGCAAGCGGCGGGATTGGCGGGGAAGTCGCGCGGCAGCTGCGCGATGCGGGCTGGCAGGTGCGCGCGCTGAAGCGCGGGCTCGACGCCGAGGCCGTGGAGCGCGACGGCATCGCATGGATGCGCGGCGACGCGATGGACCGCGACGCGGTCGTCCGGGCCGCGCGCGGGTGCAGCGTGATCGTGCACGCGGTGAATCCGCCCGGCTACCGGAACTGGGCCGGGCAGGTGCTGCCGATGATCGACAACACGATCGCGGCGGCGCGGGCGGAGCAGGCCACCGTGGTGCTGCCGGGCACGGTGTACAACTACGGCGCCGACGCGTTTCCGGTGCTGCATGAAGATGCGCCGCAGCATCCGTCGACGCGCAAGGGCGCGATCCGCGTCGAGCTGGAGCGCCGGTTGCAGGATGCGGCCGCGCATGGCGTTCGCACGATCATCGTGCGCGCAGGCGATTTCTTCGGGCCGAAGCTCACCGGCAACAGCTGGTTTGCGGCGGGGCTCGTCAAGGCCGGGCAGCCGGTTGCGGCCATCAGCGCGCCGGGGCGGGACGGCGTCGGGCATCAGTGGTCGTATGTACCGGACGCCGCGCGCACGATGGTCGAGCTGATCGAGCGGCGCGACACGCTCGAACCGTTCGCGCGCTTTCACCTCGGCGGGCACTGGGACGCGGACGGCACGCAGATGGCGGAGGCCGTGCGCCGCGTCGCGCAGCGGCATGGGCTGCGTCCGACGATGCGCAAGTTCCCGTGGTGGTTCGTGTGGGTCGCGGCGCCGTTCGTCACGACGCTGCGCGAATTGCTCGAGATGCGCTACCTGTGGCGCGAGCCGATCCGGCTGGACAACACGCGGGTGACCGCGGTGCTCGGCCGCGAGCCCGTCACGCCGCTCGATACCGCGATCGAGGCGACGCTGGCGGGGCTCGGGTGTCTCAAGTGAGCAACGGGGGCGCGCGAACGCAATCGCGTTCTGCTATGATCCGCGCTCCCTTCCTCGACGCTGCTGCAGGAAGGTACCCACGACCGCCGGAATGCCGGAGGTCGCGTCGTACCTTTTTCATTTTCAGCAGCGATGTCTACCTTTCCTCGCTTAAAAAAGGCCTTGCAACGGCAAGGCATCCGTGTCGACCATCATGCCGGCATCTATCACCTGCGCAATGAACTGGCGCAGGCGTCCGTCCTGTTGCCCGCTTCGCTCCCGCTCGAGGAGAAGGCCGTCCAGCAGTTGCTCGCGTTCGCGGCCGTCCGTTCGCCGGATGGCCATCAGCGCGTATGCAAGGCCTGCGCGACGCCGGACTTTCATCCGGGCGGGGTCGCGCCCGTCGGCTCGATCGTCGCGACCGACGACGCGTTCGTGATTCCCGCCGCGATCGGCACCGATATCAACTGCGGGATGCGTCTCGTCACGACGGGCCTCAAGCGCTCGGCGCTCGCGCCGTTCGAGACAGCGCTCGTCGAGCGGCTGACGCGCGCGATTCTCGCGGACCGGCGCGACGTGCCGGTCGGCAGCGATGCCTTCCGCGCGCTGTTCGACGCGGGCCCGGCGGCATTCGTCGATCGTGTCGCGCCGCAGGGGCTCTGGGCGCACGTCGACCGCGACCGGCTCATCGACGAACTGTCGTCGTGCATCGGCCTCGACCGGTTCGACGGCAGCACGAAATACGCGCCCGACGCGCACGTCGGGTCGCGCGAGGTGTTCCGCGACCCTTGCCTCGGCACCCCGGGCTCGGGCAATCATTTCGTCGAACTGCAGGTGGTCGATGCCGTGTTCGACCGGCATGCGGCCTACCGGGCGGGACTCGCGAAGGACGACGTCGTCGTGATGATCCACAGCGGTTCGCGCGATGTCGGCTTCTACGTCGGGCGACGCTGGATGGACCGGGCGCGCGCGGCATGGCCGGCGGGCGTCAGGCATCCGGAAAGCGGCCTGTACGGCCTTTCCGGCGAGCTGGCGCGCGACTATCTCGTCGCGATGGGCACCGCCGCGCGTTATGCGTGGCTCAACCGTGTCGTGCTTGCCGAGATGGTTCGCAAGGAACTGGCGGAGCTCACCGGCGAGACCCGCTCGGCACTCGTGGTCGACGTGCCGCACAACGTCGTGCTGCGCGAAAACGGGATGAACATCCATCGCAAGGGGGCGACCCCCGCCCGCGACGGCGATCTCGCGCTGATTCCCGGATCGATGGGCGATGCGTCGTTTCTCGCGACCGGGCTCGGCCATCCGGACTGGCTGTGGTCGTGCAGCCACGGCGCCGGCCGCAGCGTGCGCCGGCAGGCGGTGCGGCGGATGCGCGCGGAGCAGGCGCCGGGCACGTGGCGCTGTGTGACGCTGCGCGACGAGCGCCGCATCGAGGAAGCGCCGGAAGCCTACAAGCCGATCGGGCCCGTGATCGACGCGCAGGAGCAGGCCGGCCTCATTCGCAGCGCGGTCCGGTTGAAGCCGTGGGTCACGTTCAAGGCATGACGGGCGGCGGCGGCGCGCGCCGGCCGGCCGCCGCCGCGGCTTGCGCCGGGGCCGGCGATACGTCGTCCGCTTTCCCGGGCCGCGGGCTTTGCCCGGGCGTGGGTATGAGCACGGGAAAGCGTCCCGGTGAACCGACGAACCCGCGGGACAACAATTCTCCACATACCCGGGCGCGTCCGGTGAGCATCATGGCGGCAACGTCGATAAAGCGAAACCGGGGGCGCAATGCTGCATTTCGGATGGAAAGTGTCGGTTGCGGGGGCAATCATGTTCGCGTTGAGCGGGTGCACCAACCTGGTGGGTGTGCTGTATTGCGACAACTCGCAGGTCAACTTCCCGGACTATCACTGCTTTCAGCCGTACTAGCAGAGACGGGCGCGGCGACGGAGCGCCGTCGTGCCCGTGTGCCGGCCCGTCACGCGACGACCGGCAGCACCTCCACCGCATAACGGTGCCGAAGGCTGCGCCCGAGCACCGGATCGTGCAGTTCCATTTCGAACGCATCGCCGTCGCCCATCGCCGCGATCGCGCCATGCACGGCGACCGTGCCGCCATACATCGCGCAGCGCGCGGGCATCGTGCGGCGGTCGTCGAAGCGATGCCACAGCACGTCGGGCGCGAGCAGGCCGCTGACCGCGCCGTGCTGGTAGGCCGCGCGCTCGCCGTCGCGCGGGATCAGCCACGCATGCATCTCGATTGCATCCCAGTGATCGGCAACATCCGCATAAAGCCACGCGTCGCGACCGAGCGGTTTCGCGCACACCTGCTTCGACACCGCGACGCCGTAGGCCTCGACTTCGCGATCCGTATGGTCGGAGCCGACGGTCACGAGCGTGCCGGCCGGGCTGTCGACCAGCACGCATTCGATCTCGCCGCCCGAGCGCGCGCCGAGCACGCCGATCGACGGCGCCTGCGTGAGCAGCGCGGCCGACACGCGATAGAAGCAGGGCGTGGTCGACGGCGGCGCAACGCCGAGCGCCGCGAGTTCGTCGATATGCGCGCGGATCGCCGCCGGATCGCGGCCGGCCCAGCCGGCGATCACGACGCGCTCGATCTCGACGTCGACGGTGGCCGGTGCGGGTTGCCGGGAAATCACGTTGAACGACAGGGTTTGCATGCGGGTTTCCGTTTGAAGTCCGAAGGAAGGAAGCGACTCTCGGCGGGGTTCAATCCGCGAGCGGCCGGTGCGCGGTTTCGCGCGCGACAAGGAGCGCGATCGACGTGACGACGAGCGCGGCGGCGACGTACAGCGACACGGCCGTCGTCGTGCCGGTCTGCCGGAACAGCGTGGCGATCACGAGCGGCGCGAAGCCGCCGCCGACGATGCCGGCGAGCGTGTACGCGAGCGACGAGCCCGCATAGCGCACGCGGGTCGGGAACTGCTCGGTCACGAACGCGCCCTGCGGGCCGTACATCACCGCGTGGATCACGAGGCCGATCGCGACGGCCGCGACGATCGCGCCCGGGCGCGCCGAATCGAGCATCGCGAAGAACACGAACGCCCACACGATCCCGGCGAGCGCGCCGGCGAGATAGACGGGCCGGCGGCCGAAGCGATCCGACAGCGCGCCGAAGAACGGCACCGCGAGTGCGTTGCAGGCCGTGCCGATCATCACGGCCGTCAGGGCGACGGGGCGCGACAGGTGCAGCACGGTCGTCACGTAGGTCAGCGTGAACACGATGATCAGCGCATACAGCACGTCCGAACCGATTCGCGAACCGCCCGCGATCAGCAGGCGCTTCCAGTGGTACTTCAGCACGTCCGCGACCGGCACCTCGGCGGTCGCGTGCGATTCGGCGAGCTGTTCGAACTGCGGCGTTTCGTCGACGCCGCGGCGCAGCCAGAAACCGAACACGACGAGCAGCGCGCTGGCCGCGAACGGCACGCGCCAGCCCCACGACAGGAAGTCCCCGGACGTGGTCGACAGCGTCACGAGCGCGATGCAGCCGGTGCCGAGCAGCGTGCCGAACGACGGGCCGATCTGCGTCCACGATGCGGACAACCCGCGCCGCTTCTGGTCGCCGTGCTCGACCGACAGCAGCACCGCGCCGGCCCATTCGCCGCCGAGCGCGACGCCCTGCACGAAGCGCAGCGCGACGAGCAGGATCGGGCTCAGGATGCCGGCCTGAGCATAAGTCGGCAGCGCCCCCATCAGCGCGGTCGTCACGCCCATCAGCACGAGCGTGAGCATTAGCACCGCGCGGCGGCCGATGCGGTCGCCGAGATTGCCGAACACGAAGCCGCCGAGCGGGCGCGACACGTAGCCGACCGCATAGGTCGAGAACGCGAGGATCGTGCCGGCGAGCGGATCGACCGAAGGGAAGAACAGGTGGTTGAAGACGAGTGCGGCGAGCGTGTTGTAGATCGTGAAGTCGTACCACTCGAGTGACGTGCCGATCATGCTCGCGGTCGCGAGTCGGCTGTTGCGGACGCGGCGGGGCGCGTGGGCGGCGGGCTGGGCGAGAGTGCTCATGGTGTCGGGCATGTCGTGAGGGGAACGGGATGGAGCGCCGGGCCGATGCGCGGGCGTGCCGCGCGCATGCGATGCGGTCGGCGCGGGCGATCAGGCCGGCAGCGCGGCGGCAGCAGGCTCGATTTCGACGTCGCCGCGTGCAGCATGCAGCGGCGCGGCGGCGCGCCACAGCAGCGCGAAGGTGCGCACGTCGTCGTGCCCGGCGAGCGTGGCGGCCACGCGGCGCGTCGCGGCCGCATCGCTGCCTTCGATCAGCACGAGCGCATCGGCGGCCGGGCGGGCGGCCGCATCGGCGCCGATCGGCGCGGACAGGTCGGGCGCGGTGCGAAAGAGCCGTGCGGCGTGGATGCCCGGTTCGTGCAGCGCGTCGTCGAAGCGTTCGCGCAGGTGCGGCACGTCGATGCGATCCGGCGGCAGCACGAACAGCGCGAGATGCGCGCCTTCGCCGTCGCCGGCCTCGATCGTCAGTTCGCCGACGCGCCGCTGCGTGCCCGTCATGCGCTCGAAGTTAGCGAGCGACCATGCGGTCTGCTGCGTGAACGCGCGCCGGTACGCATCACCGTGGAACACGTCGAGCGCGTCCGTCACGTACAGCGCGAGGTACTTGCGCGGGCCGCGATCGGTCGCGCGAAAGCGCCGCGCATGCGTGAAGCCCGGAATCGCGACACGTTCCTGCATGTGCTCGCGGTCGTACCACGCGTTGAAATCGGCTTCGTGCGCGGGGTCGATATCCGTCCAGACGCAAAGCTGGCCGTGCGGAAGGGAAAAGCGGGTCATTGCGGGTTCCTCGTGACGGGGGCGTGTCAGGAACCGCAGTGTCCCGAAGACGGGCCGTGCCCGTCCAACAAGAAAACAAATTCGCGGTGAACAGGTTTTCTTATGAGCGGCGCGGGCGGCGTTTCGCGGGGGACGTGGCGGGCGGTGCGGATGACGTCGTGCGTTTCGCTTTCGCCGGTGTCCTGGCTTTTGACTTCGTCGCGGGGCGGGCGGGTGTGGTGTCCGCGCGATCGGCCGTGGTCGGTGTCGGTGTCACCGTCGCCGGCTTGGCGTGGCTTGCGGCGGCCAGCATCGCGCGCGCGACTTCGCTGGCCAGTTCCGCGATGCGCGCGGCCACCGGCAGGCCCTGGCTGCGGTACGACGCGACGAGCGGCAGCGCGGGGAATTCGGGTTCGACGTCGAGCAGCTCCAGCGCACCTTCGTGCAGCTCGCGCCCGATGATCGCGGGCGGCAACGCGGCCACGCCGAAGCCGTCGGCGACGAGGCGGATCATCGCGGCGACCGACGTGATGCAGTTGATGCTGGCCGGCCGCTCGACGGCCGCGAACAGCCGTTCGATCGTCGCGTGCGGCCCGGAGTGGCGCGAGAAGCTGATGATCGGGAATTCGGCCAGGCGCGCGACGTCGAGCGGCTGGCCGCCGAGCCCGAGGCGCGGGCTGGCCGCCCAGCGCACCGGGAATTCGCACAGCGGCAGGTTCGTGAAGTCGGGGCCCGGCACCGGGTCGGTCTGCAGGATCAGGTCGACGCCGTCGGTGCTGAGCAGGCGGATCAGGTGCAGCGTCGTGTCGCTCGTGATCTCGACGTCGAGGCGCGGATAGCGCTCGCGCAGTTGCGCCATCAGCGCGGGAAACCAGCTGTGCACGATCGATTCGATCACGCCGATCCGGATCAGGCCCGCGTCGCTCGCCGCGTCGATGTCGCGCCGCATTTCGCCGTCGAGCCGCACGATCCGCTCCGCGTACGCGAGCATGCGGCGCCCGGCGGGCGTGAGCGTGGCCGAGCGCGTGTTGCGGTCGAACAGGCGCACGTCGAACGCTTCCTCGAGCGACGCGATGCGGCTCGACACGGCGGCCTGCGTCGTGTGCAGTTTTTCGGCCGTGAGCCGGAAATTTTCCAGCTTCGCGAGCCAGACGAAGGTTTCAAGAAACCGGATGTTCATCGAAGTCCGAAACGTGAGGCGGTGCCGGGCGGGGCGGCGGGACCGGTCGATGGTAGCGGATTTTCGGGGCAGGGAAACGAGCGGGCGGCGCGGTGCGCGTCGTGGGGGCGGACGGGCGGCGGCGTGCCGGCGGGTACGCACGACGCGCCTGGTGCAACGAAGGGTGTCGCGGGCGGGGCGCCCGCGCGCATCAGAGCTTGTCGAATGCGAGCGTCGGCACGTCGACGACCATCGCGCCGCCGTCCGCGACGAGCGTCGCACCGGTCACGAACGACGCGTCCGGCGACGCGAGGAACGCGCACACGGCCGCGATCTCGTCCGGGGCGGCCGCGCGGCGCAGCGGCACGTCGGCGCTGACGCGCGCATACGCGCCGTCGAGCGTGTCGCCGTGCGCCGACATCAGCGGTTCCATCTCCGCATCGGCCATCGGCGTGCGGACCCAGCCGGGGCACACCGCGTTCGCCCGCACGCCGTGTGGCCCGTAGTCGCGCGCGAGCGACCGCGCGAGCCCGAGCAGCGCATGTTTGCCGACCGTGTAGCCGCACACGCCGGGCCCGGCTGCGAGCGCGGCGATCGACGCGACCAGCACGATGCTGCCGCGCTGCGCGATCAGGTCGGGCAGGCACGCGCGCGCGCTCACGAACGCGGTGTCGAGGTTCGCGTGCATCGCGTCGCGCCACTGCGCGTCGTCGGTTTCGTCCGCGCGGCCGAGCCCGTGGCCGCCCGCGCATGCGACGAGCGCGTCGACGCGGCCGACGCGTTCGGCGATATGCGGCAGGAAGCGGACCCAGTCGGTGGCGTTCGCGGCATCGCCGGCAAGCGCGAGGCCACCCGTCTCGGCGGCCAGCGCGTCGAGTGGCGCCTGACGCCGCCCGATCAGCACGACGCGGTCGCCGCCGCGTGCGAAGCGGCGCGCGCACGCGGCGCCGATGCCGGTGCCGGCGCCTGTGATTGCGATCGTGCGGGGGGGCGGGTGTGTCATGTCGTGCTCCGGAAAGGGGTGATTTCCGGTCACTTTAGGCGGGGCCGGCGAGCGCCGGTATCAGCCGAAGGGATGAACGCGGGCGGCATCCGGAGCGGGCGACCGGAGGCGGGCGCGGGCCATTTTGCAAAGGCTGACGATGTCCGGCGCCGAATCGCACTATCCTCCACATTTTTGCGATAAGTCACGAAAGCCCGGCAGAATAGCGCGGGCGAGCCGCGTATCGACGCGCGGCGCATGGCCGGCCGATTCCGTCGTGCGAGCGGAGCGGCGGGCCGGCGATCCCGGCACACAGGCGTTGCCTCTGCCGAACGATCGTGCCGCGACCACACAACATATCGCCCGGTTGCGCGCCCGCGCGCCGGCCATCGACAGGAACAGGGAGGGCCGGCAATGAGGCTGGACGACGAAAGGGAAAGCACGAACGTCGAGGATCGCCGTGGCGCCGGCGGGTTCGGCGGCGGGCGGGGCGCGACGATCGGCATCGGCACGATCGTGATCGCGTTCGCCGCGTCGTATTTCTTCGGGATCGACCCGCGCGTGGTGCTCGAAGGCGCATCGGCGCTGCAGGGCCGCCAGCAGCAGGCGCAGCCCGCGCCCACGCAGCGGCAGGGCGTGCCGGCGAACGATCCGGGCGCGGTGTTCACGCGCAAGGTGCTCGGCAATATCGAGCGTACGTGGACGGGCGTGTTCAATACCCAGCTGCATGCGCAATACCAGCCGCCGACGCTCGTGATGTTCACGAACTCGACCCCGACAGCATGCGGCACGGGCCAGACGGCGATGGGGCCGTTCTATTGCCCGGCCGACCGCAAGGTGTATATCGATCTCGGTTTCTACGACGAGCTGCGCCGGCGTTTCGGCGCGGGCGGCGATTTCGCGCAGGCTTACGTGGTCGCGCACGAAGTCGGCCATCACGTGCAGAACCTGCTCGGCATTTCCGACAAGGTCGACGCCGCGCGCCGGCGGGCGAGCCAGGCGCACTCAAACGCGCTGTCGGTACGGATGGAGCTGCAGGCCGACTGCTTTGCCGGCGTGTGGGCGAACAATGCGCAGCGCGCGAACCAGCGGCTGATGGAACCCGGCGATTTCGAGCAGGGGCTGAAGGCGGCCGCCGCGATCGGCGACGACCGGCTGCAGCAGCAAGGGCAGGGCTACGTCGTGCCGGAGAGCTTCACGCACGGCACCAGCGACCAGCGCGTGTACTGGCTGCGGCGCGGGATGGAATCGGGCGAGCTGAGCGCCTGCGACACGTTCGCGTCGAACGCGCGCTGACACGCGGCGCGCGCGTCGTCGCGCGCCTGTGTCGTCCCGGCTGCACCAGCCACACCAGCCGCCGCCGCCAAACCGGGACGATTTGCCGATTTGTGCTCACCGGCGCTTTTCGGCGCCGATAGGCTGGCCCGAACTTCGATTTTCGAGACGTTCGCGCCGCCAGCCGATTCCACCATGCCGCTCCCAACCGTTCCCGCCGATCCGGCCTCCGACGACTGGCCACGCGCGCTGCGCGCGTGCGTGGATGCGTTCGACGCGTTCGCGAGCCCGTCCGCGATCGTGTTCTACCGGCTCGACCAGAGCGGCGAGCCGGCCGATTTCGAGCTGTTCGGGATGCCGGAATCGATGCATCGCACCTATGTCGCGCGCTACCGGATGCTCGATCCGCTGCATCCGTCGCGTTGCGCGGCGGGCGACCGAGCGGTCGTCACGCTCGCGTCGCAATTGCCTGACGAAAGACGCGACGCGTCCGCGTACTGGACCCGTTTCCTGCGGCGCCACGACGTGGCCGACGTCGTCGAGATCTGGCTGCGCGACGCGGGCCGGACGGTCGGCGCGTTCTCGCTGTTGCGCTTCGGGGCCGGCGACGCGCGCGGCAGCGCGGCCGGTAACGCCACGGCCGGGCGGTTCGCACCCGGCGAGATCGATGCGCTCGCGCGGCTGCAGCCGGTTGCCGAAGCCGCGCTGAGCCCGCTGCTGCGCGCGCGGCGCGGGATCCACCGGATCGGCTGCGAGGAGCGGCTGACCTATCGCGAGGAGCAGATCGCGCGCCTCGTGCGCGACGGCCGCTCGAACAAGGAGATCGCGCGCGATCTCGCGCTCGGCCAGCCGACCGTCAAGACGCACCTGATGCGCATGTACCGCAAGCTCGGCGTGTCGAACCGCACCGAACTGGTGGGGGCGCTGTTCCTGTAATTCATCGGATAATTGCGGCCCGGACTTCGAACCTTCGCGATCGCCGATTCGTGAATTCCCACGCCAAGCGCTGCTGACCATGCACGCTCGTCGTTTCGATAACAATCAAAGGGCCGCGAACATGGACGTCGCAATCATTGCCGCTTCGCTGGTGGTCATCGCCTTGAGCATTGCACTACCGATCTTCATCATCAGAACCGTGCGAAGCGGGACTTACGACTCGCTGTATTTCCTGATCCCGCTTGCGCTCGGCATTTACTGGCTGGATTACCAGGCATACGATTTCCTGGCGTCGATGGGGCACGGTTTCAGAAACTAGCCTTTCAGTCCGTTCCCGTACCGGCTTTTCACCTCGCCTCGCCGCGCCCGACCTCCCGCGCGGTTCGACCCCGCCGCCTTCTCCCCACGCGCTGCCAATTTGCGCTCACCGGGCGTGAACCCTCGTCGATACAGTGATCCGACGCCCGCGTGCCTCACACGCACGCGGTCCAGCCACGACAATCCTCGAGACGCCCATGAGCACCACGACCTTCGTCGCCGTCAGCGACACCGTGCGCACTTTCGTTGCGCGCGATTTCGGCCTCTTCATCGACGGCGAAATGCAGCCCGCCCACGCGGCCGCGCGACTCGACGTGTACGACCCCGCGACGGGCGAGCGGCTCGCGACGGTCGCGGACGCCGACGAACGCGACGTCGACCGCGCGGTCGCCAGCGCGAAGCACGCGTTCGACACCCGCGTGTGGAGCGGCCTGCGTCCGGCCGACCGCGAACGCATCCTGCTGAAACTCGCCGACCTGATCGAGGCCGACGCCGAAACGCTCGCGCAGCTCGAAACGCTGAACCAGGGCAAGTCGATTCACGTGTCGCGCGCGATCGAGGTCGGCGCGAGCGTCGAATACGTGCGCTACATGGCCGGCTGGGCGACCAAGATCACCGGCCAGACGCTCGACGTGTCGATCCCGTTTCCGCCCGGCGTGCGTTATACGGCCTATACGCGCAAGGAGCCGGTCGGCGTGGTCGCCGCGATCGTGCCGTGGAATTTCCCGCTGATGATCGCGGTGTGGAAGCTGATCCCCGCGCTCGCGGCCGGCTGCACGATCGTGCTGAAGCCGTCGCCGGAAACGCCGCTCACCGCGCTGCGCCTGGCCGAGCTCGCACGCGAAGCCGGCGTGCCGCCCGGCGTGTTCAACGTCGTCACCGGCGGCCGCGTATGCGGCGCCGCGCTCGCGAGCCACCCGTCGATCGCGAAGATCTCGTTCACGGGCTCGACCGCGACCGGCAAGCTGGTCGGCGCGGCAGCCGTGCAGAACATGACGCGCTTCTCGCTCGAACTCGGCGGCAAGAACCCGATCGTGATGCTCGACGACATCGACGTCGCACAGGCGCTCGACGGCGTCGCCGCCGGCGCGTTCTTCAACCAGGGGCAGGTGTGCGCGGCCGCGTCGCGCATCTATGTGCACCGCAGCAAGTTCGCGCAGCTTGCCGACGGCCTGGCAGGCGTCGCGCAGTCGATGAAGCTCGGCGCGGGACTCGACACGACCGCGCAGATCAACCCGCTGGTCTCCGCGCACCATCGCGACAAGGTCGTCCAGCACATCGAGGGCGCGCGCCGCGCGGGCCTGACGTTCCTCGCGGGCGGCACGCCGGCCGACGACCTGCCCGGCTACTACGTGAAGCCGGCCGTGATCGCCGATCCGCATCCCGACAGCGCGATCGTGCGCGACGAAGTGTTCGGCCCGGTGATCGTCGTCGTGCCGTTCGACGACGCGGCCGACGCGGTGCGTCTCGCGAACGCGTCGCCGTACGGCCTCGCCGCGAGCATCTGGAGCAACGACCTGAAGCGCGTGATGAACCTCGTGCCGCAAATCGAGGCCGGCACCGTGTGGGTGAACTGCCATATCCCGCTCGACCCGTCGATGCCGTTCGGCGGCTACAAGCAATCGGGCATCGGCCGGGAGTTCGGCCAGTACGCGATCGAAGGCTTCACCGAAACCAAATCCGTCTGCATCGCGCACTGACGCGCGGCATCAACCTCGAACCCTGAACCCGGACGACCCAGGTTCAAACGATCCGACCGTGGAGACTGCAATGAGCTACAACGAAGCAAAATTCTGGCACCCGATGCTGCACCCGAACGAGATGAAGCAGCGCAAGCCGATCCGCATCGTGCGCGGCGACGGCTGCTACGTGTTCGACGAACAGGGGCGCAAGCTCGTCGACGGCGTCGCGGGCCTGTGGAACGTGAACGTCGGCCACAACCGCCAGGAAGTGAAGGACGCGATCGTGCGCCAGCTCGACGAGCTCGAATACTTCCAGCTGTTCGACGGGATTTCGCATCCGCGCGCGGAAGAGCTGTCGAAGAAGGTGATCGACCTGCTCGAACCGGAAGGGATGCGCCGCGTGCTGTACAGCTCGGGCGGCTCCGATTCGATCGAGACCGCGCTGAAGATCGCGCGCCAGTACTGGAAGGTGCGCGGCCAGGCCGACCGCACGAAGTTCATCTCGCTGAAGCAGGGTTATCACGGCACGCACTTCGGCGGCGCGTCGGTGAACGGCAACACGGTGTTCCGCCGCAACTACGAGCCGAACCTGCCGGGCTGCTTCCACGTCGAGACGCCGTGGCTGTATCGCAACCCGTTCACGCAGGATCCCGAAGAACTCGGCCGGATCTGCGCGGAAATGCTGGAGCGCGAGATCCAGTTCCAGAGCCCGGACACGGTGGCCGCATTCATCGCGGAGCCGATCCAGGGCGCGGGCGGCGTGATCGTGCCGCCGGCCAACTACTGGCCGCTCGTGCGCGAGGTGTGCGACCGTTACGGCGTCCTGCTGATCGCCGATGAAGTCGTGACGGGCTTCGGCCGCAGCGGCTGCATGTTCGGCAGCCGCGGCTGGGGCGTGCGCCCGGACATCATGTGTCTCGCGAAGGGGATCTCGTCGGGCTACGTGCCGCTTGGCGCGACGGTCGTGAACGCGCGGATCGAGGACGCGTTCGCCGCGAACGCCGATTTCGGCGGCGCGATCATGCACGGCTACACGTATGCGGGCCACCCGGTCGCATGCGCGGCCGCGATCGCGAGCCTCGACATCGTCGTGAAGGAAGATCTGCCGGCGAATGCGGCGAAGCAGGGCGCGTATCTGCTCGAAGCGCTGCAGCCGTTCGCGGAACGCTTCGCGGCGGTCGGCGAGGTGCGCGGCAAGGGGCTGATGCTCGCGCTCGACCTCGTCGCGAACAAGGACACGCGCGAGCCGATCGACCCGCTGTCCGGCTACGCGAATGCTGTCGCGGAAGTCGCGCGCGAGAACGGCGTGCTGGTGCGTCCGGTCGGCACGAAGATCATCCTGTCGCCGCCGCTCGTGATCCAGCGCGAGCAGCTCGACCGGATCGTCGACGCGCTCGCGGCGGGCTTCGAGGCCGTGCCGTTCGCGTAACGGCGTGATCGCGTGACGGCACGCCGGCGGCGGGCAGCGCGGCCGCCGCCGGTTTGCCGATTTGCGCTATGACCGGATTATTTTGCCTGCGTATTTTTTCGACATCGGATCAAGGTGTGATCGACAGGGGGCCCGGGAATCGAAGCGCTGAAGCGCCGCCCCGGGCCGACCGCAAAGCATGGGGCCCCGATAGCTGCCGGAGCGCGGGTTCGGGCCCGTTCAGGAAGGAGACGAAGATGTCGGGATGGTCAGGAATTACCGGCGCCGCGGGCGGCGCGCCCGCCGGCACGCCGGCCGAGGCAGGCGGCGGCACGGCGCTGAAGGCGGGTGCGGTCGGCTTTCCGACCGCGCTGGCGAGCGCCGTCGGCCTCATCATGGCAAGCCCGGTGATTCTCACCGCGACGTCGGGCTTCGGGATGGGCGGCTGGGCGTTCGCGGTCGCGATGATCATCGCGTTCGTGATGATGCAGGCGCAGGCGACCACGTTCTCGGAAGCCGCCGCGATGCTGCCGACGGCCGGCTCGGTTTACGATTACCTGTCGTGCGGGCTCGGCCGCTTCTGGGCGATCACCGGCACGATCTCCGCGTATTTCCTCGTGCACGTGTTCGCCGGTACGGCGGAAACGATCCTGAGCGGCATCATGGCGCTCGTCAATTTCGAATCGCTGAATGCCGCGTTCGAGAAGCACAACAGCTCGTGGCTCGTCGGCGTCGGCCTCGTGGTCACGTTCGCGATCACCAACATCATCGGCATCAAGGTGTTCAGCAAGCTCGAGATCGTGCTGACGGCCGGCATGTGGCTGTCGCTGATGATCTTCGGCATCCTCGGCCTCGCGGCCGCGCCGGCCGTGCATCTCGATGGCTGGTTCGGCGGCTCGGAAGTCGGCACGTCGGTGCCGGCCGTGCTGTCGCTCGTCGGGATGGCGATGTTCATGTTCGTCGGCTGCGAGTTCGTCACGCCGCTCGCGCCGGAAATGAAGGCGCCGGGCAAGACGATTCCGCGCGCGATGGCGCTCGGCCTCGTCGGCGTCGCGATCTGCATGTTCCTCTACGGCGCGGCGATCCGCCGCCAGGTTGCGAACGTGCCCGTGAGCCCCGACGGCCTCACGCACCTGCTCGACACGCCGGGCGCGATTCCCGCGTTCGCGCTGCAGGTGCTTGGGCCCTTCGGCCGCATCTGGTTCGGCATCGCGTTCCTGTGCGCGGGCGCCGCGACGATCAACACGCTGATGGCCGGGCTGCCGCGCATCCTGTACGGGATGGCGATCGACGGCGCGCTGCCGCGCTGCTTCGCGTACCTGCATCCGCGCTTCAAGACGCCGGTGGTCGGCATCGTCGCGGCGGCAATCGTGCCGATCTTCCACGCGTGGCTGATCAACGGCAATCTCGACAGCATCCTGCACCTCGTGCTCGCGGCGACCTGCGCGTGGGGCACCGCGTACCTGCTCGTCACCGCGTCGGTCGTGATGCTGCGGATTCGCCGCCCGGACCTGCCGCGCCCGTACCGTTCGCCGCTGTTCCCGCTGCCGCAGATCGTGTCGAGCGTCGGCATCGTGCTCGCGATCTGGTACATCACGCCGCCGGGCATGAACGCGCGCGACATCTACGTGCCGTTCGGCGCGATGCTCGGGCTCACCGCGCTGTACGCGCTGTTCTGGACGCTCGTCGTGCAGCGCCGGCATCCGTTCAAGCCGGTGCCGGTGGAAGAAGTGCTGCGCAACGAGCACGTCGCGTCGTGAAGGCTGCGCTC
>NZ_LDVA01000152.1:0-25631 GCF_050768715.1 Burkholderia sp. ZZQ-2
CCCGCCTGTCCGATGTGCTTCAAGGCGGCGCGCGATCCGCGCGGTGCCTTTCGATTCGCCGGGGTTGTACCCCGCCAAGGCGCGCCGCCGCGTGAATTTTTCGCGGCGGCGCGCCATTCTTCCGCCTCATCCCTTATCCTTTCGTTCTTGAACCTTACTAAATCGTTACAAGAACTCGGGAGGGGGGATGCCTCATGACATCAGCCTGATTGCGTTGCTCGCGGCCGGTTTCGGTCTCGCGATGGTCTTCGGTTACTTCGCGTCGCTGCTGAAAATGCCGCCGCTCGTCGGCTATCTGCTCGCCGGGATCGTGATCGGCCCGGGCACGCCCGGTTTCGTCGGCGACCTGTCGCTCGCGCAGCAGCTCGCCGAAGTCGGCGTGATGCTGCTGATGTTCGGCGTCGGCCTGCATTTCTCGCTCGGCGATCTGCTCGCGGTGCGCAAGATCGCGCTGCCGGGGGCCATCGTCCAGATCACGGTGGCCACGCTGCTCGGCGGCGGCCTCGCGCTCACCTGGGGCTGGAGCGTCGGTGCGGCGCTCGTGTTCGGGCTCGCGCTGTCGGTGGCGAGTACCGTCGTGCTGCTGCGTGCGCTCGAAGGGCGCGGGCTCGTCGAGACGGTCAACGGGCGCATCGCGGTCGGCTGGCTCGTCGTCGAGGATCTCGTGATGGTGCTCGTGCTCGTGCTGCTGCCGCCCGTCGCGGGGCTGCTCGGCGGCACGCCGCCCGGCGACGCGCACGCGGCCGGCGGCAGCGTGTGGGGCACGCTCGGCGTCACGATGCTGAAGGTCGCGGCGTTCATCGCATTGATGCTGGTGGTCGGCAAGCGCGTGTTCCCGCGCATTCTGTGGCTCGTCGCGCGCACGGGCTCGCGCGAGCTGTTCACGCTGTGCATGATCGCGGCCGCGGTCGGCATCGCGTTCGGCGCGGCGAAGCTGTTCGACGTGTCGTTCGCGCTCGGCGCGTTCTTCGCCGGGATGATGATGCGCGAGTCGGAGTTCAGCCGGCGCGCGGCCGACGAGACGCTGCCGCTGCGCGATGCGTTCTCGGTGCTGTTCTTCATTTCGGTCGGGATGCTGTTCGACCCGAAGATCCTGCTCGCGGAGCCGCTGCACGTGATCGAGGTCGCGGCGATCGTGGTGATCGGCAAGACGCTCGCGGCGGTCGCGCTCGTGATCGCATTCCGCTATCCGCTGAATACCGCGCTGACGGTCGGCGCGGGCCTCGCGCAGATCGGCGAGTTCTCGTTCATCCTCGCGGGGCTCGGCCGTGCGCTCGGGCTGCTGTCGGCCGAGGGGCAGAGCCTGATCCTCGCGGTCGCGCTGATCTCGATCGCGATGAACACGCTGCTGTTCGCGATGATCGATCCGGCGCTTGCGTGGATCCGCAAGCATTCGGCGTTCGCGCGCAAGCTCGAGGCGCGCGACGATCCGCTCGCCGCGCTGCCGATGTCGACGCCGCAGACGCATCTCACCGGGCAGGTCGTGATCGTCGGCTACGGCAAGGTCGGCACGCGGATCGCCCATGCGCTCGACGAGCGCGGCATCGCGTACGTCGTCGTCGAGCAGAATCGCGAGCTCGTCGAGAAATTGCGCGCGGAAGGCGTTGCCGCCGTGTCGGGCGATGCGATCGAGCCGATCGTGCTCGTGCAGGCGCATATCGCGCGCGCCGGGATGCTGGTCGTCACGCTGCCCGATGTGTTCGACGTACGGCAGATCGTCGAGATCTCGCGCACGCTCAACCCGGCGCTCGAGGTCGTGCTGTGCACGAACAGCGGCGACGAGGCCGCGCTGCTGTCGAACGAGGGCATCGGCACCGTGTTCATGGGCGAGACCGAACTCGCGCGCGGGATGACCGAGCACGTGCTCGGCAGGATGGCGAAGCCGGTCGCGACCGCGCATTGACGGCGCACGGCAGCGCGCCGGGCGGCCCGCGCGGCCGCCGGCGCCGCGTGCTTCGGTTTCAGTAGAACGTCTCGAGCGTCAGCTCCTGCGCCATCACGCGATTGCCGGCCAGCAGGCCGCCGTCGACGGGCAGCGCGACGCCCGTGATGATCCGCGCCGCAGACGAGCACAGGAACAGCGCGGCCTGCGCGACGTCGTCCGGCGTCGCGAAATCGTCGAGCGGATACCACTTCCTCAATTGCTCGAACACCTGCGGATTGCGCTGCACGCGCGCTTCCCATGCGGGTGTCTTCACGGTGCCCGGCAGCACGATGTTCGCGCGCACGCCGTCGCGGCCGAATTCGATCGCGAGCGATTTCGCGTAGCTGATCAACCCGGCCTTCGCCGCGCTGTACGCCGGATGCCCGAGCGCATGCACGCCGTTGACCGAACCGATGATCGCGATTGCACCGCGCCCGCGTGCGCGCATGCCGGGCAGCACGGCTTCGACGCTCATGTAGGTGGCCGTCAGGTTCGCGTCGAGATCCGTGCGCCAGGTGGCGGGCGTCGTGTCGCGCAGCGTGGTCGACGCGGCCGTGCCCGCGTTGGCGACGAGCACGTCGGCCTGCGGATGCGATTCGAGCGTCGATTGCAGCCGCTCGGCGTCGGTCAGGTCGTCGACGACCGGCGTCACGCGCGCGTCGCCGAGCGTATCGATGAAGCGGTCGAGCGCCGCGCGGTCGCGATCGAGCGCGAGCACGCGGTCGCCGGCGGCGAGGAAGGTGCGGCACAGCGCCTGGCCGATGCCGCCGGCGGCGCCCGTCACGAGGGTGGTGCGTGTCATGTCGGCTCCTTGTGCCGGCTCACAGGCCGAGCGCGGCGCGTGCCTGCTTTTCGTTGTCGCGCGTGATCAGCGTGCCGGACGTCAGCACGAGCGGCGGCGGCGCCTGGTTCTTCGTGATCCAGTCGTACATGTCGATGCTCGTCTGGTAGCCGTGCTGGCGCGGATTCAGCAGGATCGAGCCGTAGAAGCCCGTCGGCTTCGGCTTCGCGAATTCGTTGAGCGCGATCTGGCTGCCGTTGATGCCGACCGCGACCATCGCGTCCGCGCCGATGCCGCGCCCCTCGGCGGCGCGCACCGCGCCGACCGTCGTGTCGTCGTTCGAGCCGAACGCGACCCAGCGCTTGAAATTCGCATGCTTGGTGAGCGCGATGTTCGCCGCGTTGAACGCGCCTTCGGTGTCGGCCGTCATTTCTGGCGCATCGATCACGTTCGCGGCCGGGAAGCCGGCGGCCTTGAGCGCATCGACCGCGCCGGTCGTGCGTTCGCGTGCGGTCGGCAACTGGTCGTATGCGATCCGGATGATGCCGACCTCGGCCGGGTTCCAGCCGCGCCGCTTCGTCTCGTCCGCGATCGCCTGGCCGACCTGCTGGCCGATCTTGTACGCGGAGATGCCCATGTGCGGCACGCCCTGGAGCGGTGCACCGCGGCCGTCGACGAGCTGGTCGTCGACCGACATCAGCTTGATCCCCGCGCGCTTCGCCTTCGCCGCGATGCCGGGGCCGAGCTTCACGTCGGGTGCGCAGATGATCACGCCCTGTGCCTTTTGCGCGGCGAGGCTGTCGAGCGCGGTCGATACCTTTTCGCCGCTCGGCGTCGCGATCTTGATCAGCGTGAAATGCTTTTCCTTCGCCGCCTGGTCGGCGAAGCGCCATTCGTCCTGGAACCACGGATCGTCCGGCTGTTTGACGAGGAAGCCGATTTTCACGTCGGCGGGGTCGGCGGCATGGGCGGGTACCCCGCCGACCAGTGCCGCGCTCGCGATGGCCAGTGCGAGCGTCTTCCAGTGGAATCGCATGCGTCTCTCTCCTTTTTTGTAGTCGCGCGCACGGGCAGGGCTGCCCGACACGCGGAAAAATTGTAGGAGGAGCGAGCGGGAACGCTCAAATGATGCGCGGCGTTCCTAGAAAGTGGGACAGTGCCCGATGGCGGGGAAATGCGTGGCGGCCGGCGGCCGCCGGTGTGCCGCGCGCGCCGGCGGGCGCCGTGTCGCGGGGACGTGCCGCGCTCATCCGGCCGCGGTGGCCGGATGAGCCGGTACTTTCGACGGCGCGGCAGTCTTCAGCGGTGCGGTGGTTTTCGGTGCCGCAGCCGTCCTGGTTTGCGCAGCCGCTTGCGGCGCGGCCACCGTTTTCTGCGGCGCGGCGGGCTTCGCCGGCGGCGTCTTCTCGGGCTCGACCTGCGCGTCGGGCGGCACGCCGAGCAGTTGCAGCGACCCGCTCGTGACCGACGCGAACACCGGGCCGGCCACCGTGCCGCCGTAGTAGCCCTTGCCGCGCGGCTCGTCGATCATCACCGCGACGATCAGGCGCGGGTTGCTCATCGGCGCCATCCCCGCGAACAGCGCGCGGTACTTGCCCTTCGCATAGGTCGCGCCGACCTGCTTGCGCGCGGTACCGGTCTTGCCGCCGATCCGGTAGCCGTCGACGCGCGCGCGGCGGCCCGTACCGCCTTCGCCGACCGCCATCTCGAGCATCGAGCGGATCGACGCGGCCGTTTGCGGCGACGTCACGCGGTGGCCGCGATGCGCGTCGATCGTTTGCTGGTCGGTGCCGTTCTTCAGCAGCGACACCGGGTGCAGCGTGCCGTCGCCGGCATAGGCCGTATAGGTTTGCGCGATCTGCAGCAGCGACATCGACAGGCCGTAGCCGTATGCCATCGTCGCCTGCTCGATCGGCCGCCAGCGCTTGTAGCCGCGCAGCCGGCCCGACGCGACGCCCGGGAACGTCAGTTCCGGCGCGCGGCCGATCCCGTATTCCTGGTACTTGTTCCAGATCGTTTCGGCCGGCAGGTTCAGCGCGAGCTTCGCGAGCGCGACGTTGCTCGACTTCTGCAGTGCCTGCGAGACCGTCAGCGAGCCGTGGTTCGACGTGTCGTGGATCACGGCCGGGCCGATCTTGTAGGTGCCCGGCGACGTGTTGATGATCGTGTTCGGCGTGACCTTGCGTTCGTCGATCGACAGCGCGACGACGAGCGGCTTGATCGTCGAGCCCGGTTCGAACGTGTCGATCACCGCGCGGTTGCGCAACTGCTGGCCGGTGAGGCGCGCGCGGTCGTTCGGGTCGAAGGTCGGGTAGTTCGCCAGCGCGAGGATCTCGCCGTTCTGCGCGTCGAGCACCACGACGCTGCCGGCCACCGCGTTGTTCTCGATCACGGCCGCCTTGAGCTGGCTGAACGCGAGTTGCTGGATGCGGCGGTCGATCGTCAGCTCGATCGTCGCGCCATGCTGCGCCGGGACGAGCGGGCGCGTGTCCGACACGATGCGGCCGAGCCGGTCGCGGATCACCTCGCGCTGCCCGGATGTGCCCGACAGGCGCGCATTCGCCGCGAGCTCCACGCCTTCCTGGCCCTTGTCCTCGACGTTCGTGAAGCCGACCACGTGCGCGGCCGATTCGCCTTCCGGGTAGAAGCGCTTCGAATCGGCGATCTGCGTGATGCCGTCGATCGCGAGCTTGTCGAGCCTGCCCGCGGTGTCGGCGTCGACTTGCCGCTTGAGCAGCACGAATGTCTTGTCGTTGCCGAGGCGCCGCTTGACCTCGACGAGCGGCATGTCGAGCAGCTTCGAGATCTGCGGGTAGTCGGTGTCGGCGACCTGCTTCGGGTTCGCCCAGATTTCATAGGTCGACAGGCTGACGGCGAGCATCGCGCCGTTGCGGTCGACGATGCGCCCGCGCGTCGCGTCGAGCTCGATCGTGCGCTGGTAGCGTTTCTGGCCCTGGCCGACGTAGAACTCCTTGTTCGCGACCTGCACCCAGAACGCGCGGCCGATCAGCGCGGCGAACGCGAGGAACACGATGATCACGATCAGCTTCGAGCGCCACATCGGCAGGCGCGACGCGAGCATCGGGTTCTTGGTCGCGGCCGCGTACGGATCGGCGGGGTGGGTCTTCTTTTTCACGCTCATGCAATGGCCGGGTCGGGCCGCCGGAGGGCGGCGAGTCAGTCTGAATAATGCGATTGTAATAAATGAGTAAACGCCGTGTGGGGAAAGTATGTTCCGGCCCCGTGAAAAGGCGCGAATCGGCGATCCGGCAAAGGGCGGAACAGGGCGTACGAAAAGAGGGCGGAAGCGGAGTTTCACCGACGCAGCAGGCGATTGAAGGCGGCCGATTCTGCGCGTATCGATCCGCTCACACGATCTCCCGGACAATCGATGCCGACCGCCCCCCGGCGCGCGGTCAATTGCCCGGCTCGCGATTATTTATTTGCACCAGAAAATGAAAACGCCCCGAAAAGGGGCGCCGCTAATACTGAATATCGAAATGAATATCACTGAAACCGGAATAAACCCGAAAACCGCAGACGAATTACGTCGATCATTTTTACCGGGTGACGGAAATGAATTCCCGGTATTCCGGCTCGCTCGTGCAGCGATCGACCGCCTGCAGCCGCCATGCACCGGGATGATTGCCGGCGAGTACGGCGGAGCCCTGTTCGCGCTGGGTCGCACCGAACGACAGTCCCTTCAACTGGCACACGGCATTCCCGCCATCAGCCGCGCAGAGCGCCATCGCACCCTCGACGTCGCGGACCTTGCCCCAGGCCGGAAGATCGATGCCCTGATGTGCCTCGCGCGACCACAGTCCTTCGTCGGTGTCGACCCACAGTACCGCGAACGAGTTTCGGGTTGCTGATTCGCTGCCATTAATCCGAATGGTGAGGCGCATTGTGATCGTCTCCAAAAAATGAACATTCGACCGTTTTGACTTGATCAGTCTAGATAGACTGGTGTGAAACGCAAGTGATAATCCTCAATAAATCCGAATTGAGTTCATTGCGGTTTCAGATGAAACGACGTCTGACGATTCATGGTTATTCCGGCAGCGCGCGCAGGCACACGCCTAACGGCGATCGCGGCGCCGATCAGGGCCCGGTCGATCTTCGAGACATGGGATGACATCGCCGCGAGGCGCGTCGATCTGTCGCGCGCGACCGGCCGCGGAAACCGGGCCGGCCGACGCGGTTCCGCCATGCCGGAGGGCGGCGCGACCTGATGTTGAGGCGTTCCGACTGCATTGCTGGACGACAGACTCCGACAATCGCATACAAATCGGCACACTTTCACGAAACTTTCGGGACAGACTTGCCTGCGGTCGGGCCCCACACTGAGATATTCCCGATCCAGTGCCGCGGACGCCCGTCCTCGGCGGCTGCCGCCGCCTCGTGCCAGAGACGCGATCGACGCGATCGCGGGCCGCACGCCCGATCGGGACTGCCGGGGCGCGCGTCAGGCCCCGGCCCGGCCGGTGAGCCGTGCGCAGCCCGCAACCGCGGGCGCCGCGCCGCCCGGCCGATTCTTCGAAGGAGACTATCGTGCTGATCTGGAAAACCGCGTTGTCGCTCAACTGGCGGACGAGCCTCGTGTCGCCGGCCAGCGCACCGGTCGCGGCGGCGAACGTCGGACGGCTGGTGCTGACCGGCGCAACCGGCTTCATCGGCAGTACCGTCCTGACGGCGCTCGTCAATGCGGGGCTGCTCGACCGCATCGTCTGCGTCGTGCGCGCGCAGGATCGCGGCCATGCCGTCGCGCGACTGCGCGAAGCGGCGCTGCGCGCGGGGCTGGCGCCGTACTGGGCGTCGCGCCTGACCGACGCGAACGTGATTGTCGGTGCGCTCGGCGACGTGTGGCAGGGCGCCGACGCACCGCGCCTCGCCGCCGCGACGCACGTGATTCACTGCGCAGGCCACGCGTCGCCGGCCGACGGCGCGCACCTGCGGGCTGACATCGCCGATGCGGTGCGCTTCGCCGAGCGTTTTGCACGGGCGCCGCGCCTGCTGCGCTTCGTCTACGTCGGCACGGCCTACGCGCATGCGGGCCGTGGCGGGATCGTGCAGGAAGAGGCGGCGGGCGACGCGGCGAACGACGTCGCGCGCGACGAAGAAGGCCTGCCGGGCGCGGTGCTCGCCGCGGACTACCTGCACGCGAAGGCGGAGACCGAGCAGCGCCTGCGTGCGCTGGGGCTGCCGCTCGTCGTGGTGCGGCCGTCGCATGTGGTCGGCCACACGGTGCTCGGTACGCGGCCCGCGCCGAATTCGTTCTGGATGTTCCGGCTGGCGCATGCCGCACGCCGCTTCACCGCGCGACCGATGACGCGCATCGATATCGTGTCGGTCGACGACGTGGCGCGCGCGACGATGCTGCTGGCCGTCAAGCCGACGCTCGCACACGACCTGTATCACGTGTCGGCCGGCGACGAGGCGCCGCAGGTCGCGCAGATCGTGCGTGCGATGGACGAGGCGGCGGGGATGACCGGCGCACCGCGCTACGCGGCGTGTGCGCCGGCCGAATTGCCGCTCGTGGTGCGCGACGTGCTCGGACGAACCGATCCGGCACTCGAGCGCGTGATCGGCCGGGCGTTGCAGCGCTGCGGGGAATTCGCGACGGTCGATCGCGTGTTCGACAACCGTCGCGTGCGCGACGAAATCGATTTCGAGCCGCTGCCGTTCATCGATTACGTCGAGGAATGCATGCGCACGTCGCGCGGCGTGGCCGTGACCGAGCTGATGCGCGGCGCGGTGCACTGACCCGCCCGCGCCGCACCGGCCCCCGTTCCCGCGGCTGGCGGGAACGGGGGCCGTCATCACGTGTTGCCGCCGAGCTCGATGAGCCGGTCGAGCGCGCGATAGATGTCTTCGAGGCCGTCCTCGCCGAACCGCGATTCGAGCTGCCGGTACTGCTCGTCGATCCGCGGGCCGATTTCCGTGACCAGTTTCCTGCTTTGCGGCGTCAGGCTCACCAGCAGCCGGCGCTGATCTTCCTGCGCGCGCGTGCGCGTGATCAGGCCGTCGCGCTCCATCCGTTCCAGCACGCCCGTGAGGCTCGGGCTCAGGATGCAGCAGCGCCGCGCGATCTGACCCGCTTCGAGCGCTTGCGCCGGTTCGCCGTCGAGCACGCGGATGATCCGCCATTGCTGTTCGGTCAGCGCGAATTCCTTGAGAATGGGGCGAAACAGACCCATCAGCGTTTCGCGGGCCTCGAGCAGCAGCATGGCCAGGTTGCGATGGTCGAGCGTACGGTTCATCGGGGTGAGCAGTGGACGGGGATGCATCAATCTTAACAGCCGAAAGGAGTGAATTTCGCGTATCAGGGTAATCGAGGTTGCCAGCGTTCGATTGTTTACTTAAGATGTTAAGTATTGACGATGCGCCGCGACGCGCGGCAGGGGAATGACGCATGGAGCTGTCTTGCATGACCGCCGCGGCGCCGCCGTTGCCGGTCGCCATCGGTACCGTCTACGGTGCGCTGCTCAACGAGCGTGCGGCGCTCGACGCGCTCGGCGACGCCGTGAACGCACCGCCTTATGGCCGCCCGCCACAGGCGCCGATCCTGTACATCAAGCCCGCCAACACGCATGCGGTCGACGGCGCGACCGTCGTCGTGCCGGCCGGCGTCGACTCCCTGGAGATCGGCGCGTCGGTGGCAGTCGTGTTCGCCCGGCGCGCGACGCGCGTGCCGGCCGCGCGGGCGCTCGACTACCTTCACGGCTTCACGCTCGCCAGCGACGTGTCGGTCCCCCATCCCGACTACTACCGTCCCGCCGTGCGCTTCAAGTGCCGCGACGGGTTCTGCCCGATGGGCCCGGCCATCGTGCCGGCCGCCGCGCTTGGCGATGTCGACACGATCGGCCTGACCGTGCGGATCGACGGCGAGGTGGCCGTGTCCGCCTCGACGGCCACGCTGATCCGCTCCGTGCGCGAACTGATCGCCGACGTGACGGCCTTCATGTCGTTCGACGCGGGCGATGTCTTGCTGCTCGGCGTCGCGGGCGGCGCACCGCGCGCCCGCGCGGGCAGCACGATCGAGATAGCCGCCGCCGGCATCGGTACCTTGCGGCACACGCTGATCGCGGAGGAAACACGATGAAGACGGCACGCGTGATCTACAACGGCGCATTGCATGCGGCCGAACCGGCCGGCGACGGCGCGATCCGTCTCGATACGGGGCGGGTCGTTGCCGAGGACGCGGTTGCGTGGCTGCCGCCCGTCGCGCCGCGCACCACGTTCGCGCTCGGCCTCAACTACGCCGACCATGCGAAGGAGCTCGCGTTCAAGGCGCCGAGCGAACCGCTGATCTTCCTGAAGGGGCCGAACACGTTCATCGGCCACCGGTCGCGCACCGTGCGCCCGGCGGACGCCACCCACATGCATTACGAGTGTGAGCTGGCCGTCGTGATCGGCCGGCCCGCGCGCAACGTGAGCCGCGCGCAGGCGCTCGACTACGTGGCCGGCTACACGGTCGCGAACGACTACGCGATCCGCGACTATCTCGAGAACTACTACCGTCCGAACCTGCGCGTGAAGAACCGCGACACCTGCACGCCGCTCGGGCCGTGGTTCGTCAGCCGCGACGAGATCGGCAATGCGGGCGACCTGACGCTGCGCACGACGGTGAACGGCCGGGAGACGCAGCGCGGCAGCACGCGCGACATGATCTTCGACGTGCCGGCGTTGATCGAGCACATCAGCGGCTTCATGACGCTCTCGCCGGGCGACCTGATCCTGACCGGTACGCCCGAGGGGCTGGCGGACACGAAGCCGGGCGACGAGGTCGTGACCGAGATCGAAGGGATCGGCCGGCTCGTGAACACGATCGTCGGCGAAGCAGACTACTATCGCGCGGGCTGAGCCCGTCGCCCAAGGAGAGAGCATGACCATCAAGCACTGGATCGACGGCCGCGAAGTCGAGAGCCGCGAGACGTTCACGACGCTGAATCCCGCGACGGGGGAAGTCATCACCGACGTCGCATCGGGCGGCGAGGCCGAAGTCGACGCGGCCGTGCGCGCCGCGAAGGAAGCCTTCCCGAAATGGGCGAACACGCCCGCCAAGGAGCGCGCGAAGCTGATGCGCAAGCTCGGCGAGCTGATCGAAAAGAACGTGCCGATGCTCGCGGCACTGGAGACGCAGGACACCGGCCTGCCGATTGCACAGACGAGCAAGCAGCTGATTCCGCGCGCGTCCGAGAACTTCAACTTCTTCGCGGAAGTGTGCGTGCAGATGAACGGCCGCACCTATCCGGTCGACGACCAGATGCTGAACTACACGCTGTACCAGCCGGTCGGCGTGTGCGCGCTGGTGTCGCCGTGGAACGTGCCGTTCATGACCGCGACGTGGAAGACGGCGCCGTGCCTCGCACTCGGCAACACGGCCGTGCTGAAGATGTCGGAACTGTCGCCGCTGACGGCCGACCAGCTCGGCCGCCTCGCGCTCGAAGCCGGTATCCCGCCGGGCGTGCTCAACGTCGTGCAGGGTTACGGCGCGACGGCCGGCGACGCACTGGTACGCCATCCGGACGTGCGTGCGGTGTCGTTCACCGGTGGTACGGTGACCGGCAAGCGGATCATGGAGCGTGCGGGCCTGAAGAAGTATTCGATGGAGCTCGGCGGCAAGTCGCCGGTGCTGATCTTCGACGACGCCGATTTCGACCGCGCGCTCGACGCGTCGCTGTTCACGATCTTCTCGATCAACGGCGAACGCTGCACGGCCGGCTCGCGGATCTTCGTGCAGCGCACGATCTACGACCGCTTCGTGCAGGAATTCGCGCGCCGCGCGAACAACCTGGTGGTCGGCGATCCGTCCGATCCGGCCACGAACCTCGGCGCGATGATCACGCGCCAGCACTGGGAAAAGGTGACGGGCTATATCCGCATCGGCGAGCAGGAAGGCGCGCGTGTGGTTGCGGGCGGCGCGGACAAGCCGGCGGGCTTGCCCGACCACCTGCGCAACGGCAACTTCGTGCGGCCGACCGTGCTGGCCGACGTCGACAACCGGATGCGCGTCGCACAGGAAGAAATCTTCGGGCCGGTCGCGTGCCTGATTCCGTTCGAGGACGAGGAAGAAGGGCTGCGGCTCGCGAACGACACGTCGTACGGCCTTGCGTCGTACATCTGGACGCAGGATGTCGGCAAGGTGCATCGCCTCGCGCGCGGCATCGAGGCCGGGATGGTGTTCGTGAACAGCCAGAACGTACGCGACCTGCGCCAGCCGTTCGGCGGCGTGAAGGAGTCGGGCACCGGGCGCGAGGGCGGCGAATACAGCTTCGAGGTGTTCGCGGAGATCAAGAACGTGTGCATCTCGATGGGTTCGCACCACATTCCGCGCTGGGGCGTGTGACGGGCGCGGGACGTCTGCAGCACGAAAGAACCAAACGGAGACTTGAACGATGGGCAAACTGTCCCTCGCCGCAAAAATCACGCACGTGCCGTCGATGTACCTGTCGGAATTGCCCGGCAGGCATCACGGCTGCCGCGAGGCGGCGATCCGCGGCCATCAACTGATCGGCGAGCGCTGCCGCGCGCTCGGTGTCGACACGATCGTCGTGTCGGACGTGCACTGGCTCGTCAACGCCGGTTATCACGTGAACTGCAATGCGCGATTCGCGGGCACGTACACGAGCAACGAGCTGCCGCATTTCATCCGCGACATGGAGTATGCATATCCGGGCAACCCGGCGCTCGGCCGGCTGATCGCCGAGACGGCCAGCGCGCGCGGCGTCGCGACGCGCGCGCACGAGATCGACAGCCTCGAACTCGAATACGGCACGCTCGTGCCGATGCGCTACATGAACGCCGACCAGCACTTCAAGGTCGTGTCGATCGCCGGCTGGTGCATGTGGCATCAGCTCGACGAAAGCCGGCGCTTCGGCGAGGCGCTGCTCGATGCGATCGAGAAAAGCGATTCGAACGTCGCATTCCTCGCGAGCGGCTCGCTGTCGCACCGCTTCAACGACAACGGCAGCCCCGAGGAATCGATCCACCAGATCAGCCGCGAATTCTTCCGGCAGGTCGACCTGCGTGTGGTCGAGCTGTGGAAGCAGGGCGATTTCAAGACCTTCTGCGCGATGCTGCCCGAGTACAACACGCATTGCCACGGCGAAGGCGGGATGCACGACACGGCGATGCTGCTCGGCCTGCTCGGCTGGGATCGCTACGATAAACCCGTCGAGATCGTCACCGACTATTTCGCGAGTTCGGGTACCGGGCAGATCAATGCGATCTTCCCGGTGGCCTGAGCACCGCGCCACGCACTCGACTGGAGACCCGCCATGCCACATATCGTCGTCGAATACACCGCGAACATCCGCGACGACGCACGCATTCCCGCGCTGCTGCGCACGATCAACGCGACGCTGATCGCGCAGGGCGGCGTATTCCCGACGGGCGGCATCCGCTCGCGCGCGATCGAACTGCAGGACTACTGCGTAGCCGACGGCACGGAAGACGATGCGTTCGTGCACGTGACGCTGAAGATCGGCTCGGGCCGCAGCGACGCGCAGAAAAAGGCCGCGTGCGACGCGCTGTTCGACGCGATCAAGGCGCATTTCGCGGAACTGTACGCGAAACGGTACCTCGCGCTGTCGATGGAACTGACCGAGTTCAGCGAAAGCGGCTCGTACAAGCACAACAACATCCATGCCCGCTACAAGCGGGCCGGCTGAACCCCATTCCCGATCCGACCATGCTCGAAACCGCCCTCATCGACCAGCTCGCGCAGCGTCTGCACGACGCCGAGCGCGAGCGCAAGCAGATTCGCCAGATCTCGCTCGACCATCCCGACATCACGATCGACGACGCGTATGCGATCCAGCGCGCATGGGTCGCCCTCAAGCTCGCGGAAGGACGCACGCTGAAGGGCCACAAGATCGGCCTCACGTCGAAGGCGATGCAGAACACGTCGCAGATCGACGAGCCCGACTACGGTGCGCTGCTCGACGACATGTTCTTTGCCGACGGCGGCACGATCCCCACCGGGCGCTTCATCGTGCCGCGCGTCGAGGTCGAACTCGCGTTCGTGCTCGGCAAGCGGCTCACCGGCCCGGACTGCACGATCTTCGACGTGTACGACGCAGTCGACTACGTGGTGCCCGCGCTCGAGATCATCGATGCGCGCAGCCAGTCGATCGACCCCGATACGAAACGGCCGCGCAAGGTGTTCGACACGATCGCCGACAACGCGGCGAACGCGGGCGTGGTGATCGGCGGGCGGCCCGTGAAGCCGCAGGACGTCGACCTGCGGTGGGTAGCGGCGATCATGTCGCGTAACGGCGTGGTCGAGGAAACGGGCGTCGCGGCCGGCGTGCTGAACCATCCGGCGAACGGCGTCGCGTGGCTCGCGAACCGGCTGGCCCGCTTCGACGTCGCGCTGGAGCCGGGGCAGATCGTGCTCGGCGGTTCGTTCACGCGGCCGTGCGCGGCGCGGCCGGGCGACACGTTCAGCGTGGACTACGGTCCGCTCGGGACGATCCAGTGCTACTTCGAGTGAGGTGAGCGAACGATGCAGATTCCGACGAATGTATTCAAGGCCGCGCTCGCGCGCGGCGACGCGCAGGTCGGGCTGTGGCTCGGGCTCGCCAATCCGTACAGCGCGGAAGTGGTCGCGGGCGCCGGTTTCGACTGGCTGCTGATCGACGGCGAGCATGCGCCGAATACGGTGCCGACGATTCTTGCGCAGTTGCAGGCGATCGCGCCGTATCCGTCGCATCCGGTCGTGCGCGTACCGTGGAACGATCCGGTGATCGTCAAGCAGGTGCTCGATCTCGGCGCGCAGACGTTGCTCGTGCCGATGGTGCAGAGCGCCGACGAGGCGCGTGCGGCGGTGGCCGCGACGCGCTATCCGCCGCACGGGATTCGCGGCGTGGGCAGCGCGCTGGCGCGTGCGTCGCGGTGGAATCGCGTCGACGATTACCTGCATCGCGCGAACGACGAGATGGCGGTGCTTGTGCAGGTCGAGACACGCGCGGGGCTCGACGCGATCGATGCGATAACGCGGGTCGAGGGCGTGGACGGCGTGTTCATCGGGCCGGCGGATCTCGCGGCCGATCTCGGGCACCTCGGCCATCCGGGGCACCCGGACGTTCAGGCCGCGATCGATGGCGCGATCCGGGCGATCAAGGCGGCCGGCAAGGCGCCGGGCATTCTCAGCGCGGATGAGGCGTCCGCGCGGCGTTATCTGGAAGCGGGAGCGCTGTTCGTCGCGGTCGGGGTCGATACGACGCTGCTGGCGAGGAGTGCGGAGCGGTTGGCGGGGCAGTTCAAGGGGAAAGGGGGTGAGGCGGTTAAGAAGGGGGACGGGACGTATTGAACCGGTCTCCGACGGCACGGTAGAGGGCGCTATGCGTCGCTGTGCCGCCCCGCCTCCATATACTTCCCCGGCGTCGTCCCCAACGCCCGCCTGAACATGTCGATGAACGCGCTCACGTTGTCGTACCCGAGATCGAGCGCGATCGTCGTCACCGGCACGCCGTCGGCGATTTTCTCCAGCGCCCGCAGCAGCCTGGCCTGCTGACGCCACTGCGCGAACGTCAGCCCCGTCTCGGCCACGAAGCGGCGGCTCATCGTCCGCGCGCTGATTCCCGCCCATTCGGCCCATTCCTCCAGCCGCCGGTTGTCCGCGAGATCCGCGGCAAGCGCATCGGTGATCCTCGTCAGCCGCGGATCCTGCGGCCGCGCCAGCCCCAGCGCCTCGACTTCCGACGACGCGATTTCATCGAGGATCACGTCGGCGATCCGGGTTCGAGCGGCATCCAGCTCCGAACCCTCCCAACTCGCCGCGCGCTGCACGGCTTCGCGCAGCAGCGGCGTCGTGCGGATCGCGCGCGGCGTATCCGGCAGCGCCGCGCAGCGCGCTTCGGCGATGAACGCCGACCAGCCGGAAATCGGCCCGAAAGAATGCAACGAATGGCGGCAATGCGGTGGAATCCAGATCGCATGGATCGCCGGCACGACCCAGTCCTGGTCGTCGAGGCCGATCGTCAGCAACCCGCTCAGCGCGCCGACGAGCTGGCCGCGCGCATGCGAATGAGGTGGCGTCACGCGCGGGTCGCGTTGTGACAGCACGGCAGCGACGACGAACGGGCCGTCGTCGGACGTGACGAAGCGGGCGGGCAGGAGCGGATCGGACATGGCCGGATAGCGGTATCGAATGGCCGTTATACCGGAGATCGGCCGAATTTGCACGCCTACACTGCGTCCATCGATAACAACCGGAGTACGACACGATGCGAGCCGAACAGATGCTTCCCGACCATGCCAACCAAGTCGATGCCGGCGGAACGACGATCCGCAAGGGAACCGTCGGCGCGTTTCTGGTCAACGCGCGGGTGCTGACCGACCCGAACGCTACGCCCGCCGACCGGGCGCGCGCCGAAGTCGACACGATCGACGCGTTGCCCGCGCTGCGGGCACTCGGCCTGTTCGACGTGCTGGAAGTGCGCGATCCCGCGCTGCGCGCGTGGCTCGACGCACGCTGATGCGCACCGCGACCGTCGATCGAGATCCCCGATTCAAGGAGTCGTCATGAAAGCAGCAGTCGTGACGGGCGCCGGCGAGCGCCCCGTTCATATGGAGTTCGATGCGCCGCACGCGATGCCGGGCCACAGCCTGATCGACGTGACGGCGTCCGCGCTGAGCCGGATCGCGCAGGGGCGCGCGGCCGGCACGCATTACTCGTCGGACGGGCGTTATCCGTTCGTCGTTGGCGTCGACGGGGTTGGCCGACTCGATGATGGTCGACGCGTCTACTTCTTCGGTACGCCTGCACCGTTCGGTGCGATGGCCGAACGCACGATCGCGCCCGATACGCGGTGCGTGCCGCTGCCGGATACGCTCGACGACGTCACGGCGGCCGCGATCGCGATTCCCGGGATGTCGTCGTGGGCGGCGCTGACCGAACGCGCGCGGCTCGTCGCGGGCGAGACGGTACTCGTCAACGGTGCGACAGGTACGTCGGGGCGGCTGGCGGTGCGGATCGCGAAGCATCTCGGCGCCGCGAAGGTGATCGCGACGGGCCGCAACGCGGCCGCGCTGCAGGCGTTGCTGAATGCCGGCGCGGATGCCGTCGTGTCGTTGCAGCAGGACGACGCACATCTGGCACGCGCGCTCGAACCGCATTTCCGCGCGGGCGTGGACGTCGTGCTCGATTATCTGTGGGGCGCCAGCGCGCAGACGCTGCTGGTGGCCGCCGCGAAGGCGACCCCCGAGGGCCGCCGGCTGCGTTTCGTGCAGATCGGCTCGATCGGCGGCGCGGACGTGCTGCTGCCGGGGGCGGTGCTGCGGGCGACCGCGATCGAACTGATGGGTAGCGGCATCGGCAGCGTGTCGCTGCCGCGCTTGCTGGCGTCGGTGCGCGGTGTGTTCGACGCGGCCGGACCGGCGGGGCTGACGATCGACACGCGCACGGTGCCGCTGTCGGCGGTTGGCGAGCACTGGAGCGATACGAGCAGCCTCGTTCGCCTGGTGTTCACGTTGCGGGGCGAATGACCGGCAAGGGCTACGGATGAGGGCGCGGCCGTCGTGTGCGGGAAGCTGGCCGATCGCCCGTTGTCACGCTGATGCGCGCGGCGGATGCGATGCAGGGCGGCACGCGCGCGATGAACCGCACAAGACGGGCGGCGCGATTGGAAGACCGCTCGCCGCCCGTATCGTCAAGCTCAGAACCGCTGCTGAATCCCCGCCGTGACGCCGACCTGCGTGGTGCCGTAGCCCACGAAATCGCGCGACACGCCGACCTTCTGGTCGTGCTTCGCAATCGCGAACGCGCCGGCCGCGTACAGCACGGTGCGCTTCGACAGCGCGTAGTTCGCGCGCAACGACACGAGCGTCGGGTCGGCATCGCTGCCGCCCTTGATGTTCTGGTGATAGACGGCCGCGATCAGCGAGAACGCCGGCGTGAACTGGTACGAGCCGCCGAGCCAGTACGTGTCGCTCAACTGGTTCGCCGCCGTGGTGCGGAACGTGCGCTTGTAGTTGCGATAGCCGGCCATCGTCTTCAGATTGCCGAAGTCGTAGCTCAGGCCCGCGTGGATGCCCTGGATGTAGTTGACGGTATCGGCCGGCGTGACGCTGTCGGCCGCGCCGTTCTGCCGGTCGAACGTGACCACCCCGGCGAACGGGCCTTTCTCGTAGCCGACCGCGAAATCGTATTTGGAGCTGGTCTTCACGCTGCCCGGCACGTTGCCGAAGCCGTACAGCGCGCCGAACTTGAACCCGCTGAATTCGCCGTCGTAGCGCACCGCGTTCGACGAGCGCGTGAACATGCCGTCCTTGCGGCCGCCCGTCGCCGTCGATGCCGAGGCCCACGAGTAGTTCTGCGCGTAACCCATCGGGTCGAACGGCAGCATGTAGTCGTAGGTGACGGTGTAGTTGCGGCCGAGTGTCAGTTCGCCCCATTTGCTTTTCAGGCCGACCGTCGCGCGGCGCGCGAAGATCGAATCGGGGCCGTCGTCGAGCGCGCCGTTCGCGAGGTCGATCCCGCTTTCGAGGCGGAACACGGCCTTCAGCCCGCCGCCGAGATCCTCGACGCCGCGCAGGCCCCAGCGCGACGTGTTCTTGTTGCCCGACTTCAGCTTGACCGCGCTGCCGCCCTCCGGCGCCGCGTGGTTCGTGTATTCGATGCCGGCATCCATGATCCCGTACATCGTGACCGACGACTGCGCGTGCGCGGCGGGTGCGGCGATGCAGGCCGCGGCGGCCGATCCCGTGAGGACTACTGTGCGAATCGAACGTTCTGCGCGTGACTTCATTGACGGTGTCTCCTTGGTTCTTGTGGGTTGGGGTGAAACGGATGCGGCGCGCAGTAGCCCACGACAGACGCCGGAAGACGTCCGCCGGAAGGCATGTCATCACATGACGAGATGTGCGCGGTGTGCGTGCGCGACGGCGAGCGTGCCGCCGCGCCCGGGTCAGCCCGCTTTCGCGAACGCCCAGCAGTCGTTGGTCGGGAATTCGATCCAGTGCTTGCCCGCTGCGCGCGGCACGTGGCCGAATGCGCGAAGGCGCATCTCGCCGCAATGGAACAGGTATTCCCAGCGATCGCCGAGATACATCGACGTGACGAGGTCGGCCTGCAGCCGGTTCGCGCCCGGGCCGTCGGCGACCTGCACGCGTTCGAGGCGGATCACGGCCTGCGCGTCCTGGCCCGGTGCGAACGTGTCGCGGGCGAGGGCCTGCAGCTCCCAGCCGTCGCCGGCGAGCGTCACGCGTTCGCCGTCGACGGCCGCGACGCGCGCGTCGATCCGGTTGTTGCTACCCATGAACTCAGCCGTGTACAGCGAACGCGGCGCGCCGTAGAGCTCGGCCGGCGTGCCTTCCTGTTCGATGCGGCCGTTGCGCAGCAGCAGGATGCGGTCGGACATCGCCATCGCTTCGGTCTGGTCGTGCGTCACGCAGAGCGCCGACAGCCCGAGCGACACGATCAGCTCGCGCAGCCACGCACGCGCTTCCTCGCGCAGCTTCGCGTCGAGGTTCGACAGCGGCTCATCGAGCAGGATCACCGGCGGGTTGTAGACGAGCGCGCGGGCGATCGCGACACGCTGCTGCTGGCCGCCCGACAACTGATGCGGAAAGCGTTCGGCGAGATGGCCGAGGCCGAGCTGGTCGAGCGCGGTCTGCACGCGGCGCTTCTGTTCGGCAGGCGCCACGCGGCGCAGCTTGAGCCCGTAGCCGACGTTGTCGGCGACGGTGCGGTGCGGCCACAGCGCGTACGACTGGAACACGAGGCCGAGCGAACGCTGTTCGACCGGCAGGTCGATGCGCTGCGCGCCGTCGAAGAACACGCGTTCGTCGAGCTGGATGCGGCCGTCGGACGGCTGTTCGAGGCCCGCCACCGCGCGCAGCAGCGTGGTCTTGCCGCTGCCCGACGCGCCGAGCAGGCACACGACTTCGCCGGCCTTCAGTTCGAACGACACGCCCTTGAGGATCGGATTGGCGCCGTAGCTGAGATGCAGGTCGTCGACGATGAGCTTATCCATGAAGTTTCACTCCGAAGCGCAGGGCCACGCCGAGACCGGCGCCGACCATCGCGATGTTGATGACAGAAAGCGCGGCGACCTGGTCGACGGCGCCGGTCGCCCACAGCGACACGAGCAGCGCGCCGATCACTTCTGTGCCGGGTGACAGCAGGTAGACGGCCGTCGAGTATTCGCGCTCGAAGATCATGAAGATCAGCAGCCACGCGGCGAGCAGGCCGAAGCGCACGAGCGGCAGCGTCACGTCGAGGGACACGCGGCTGCGGGTCGCGCCGACGCTGCGGCCGGCTTCCTCGAGTTCCGGGCCGACCTGCAGCAGCGCGCTCTGGATGAGCCGCATCCCGTACGCGAGCCAGACGACCGTGTACGCGATCCAGATGCTCCACATCGAGTTCTTCAACTCGCGCAGGCCGGGCACGAACAGGAAGATCCACAGGAACGCGAGACCGGCGAGCAGGCCGGGCACCGCGCGCGGCAGCAGCACGAGGTAGTCGAGCAGCTTGGTCGCCCAGTCGGGGCGGCGGTGGCCGGCGAACGCGACGAGCGAGTAGAAGCCGATCGCGAGCGCGCCGCCGATCACGCCGATGCCGAGCGTGTTGACGATCGCGCGCACCAGGTTGTCCTGCTCGAACAGCTCGATGAAGTTCGACAGCGTCAGCACCTCGGCGAGCGCGACGCCTTCGCCCCAGTTGGTCACGAACGCGCGCAGCACGATGCCCGAGATCGGGACGATCACGGTCAGCATCAGCCACAGCACGACGATCGCGAGCGCAACCCAGCGCCACACGCCGAGCGGCAGCACCGTCGTACGGCCGGCCTTGCCCTTCACGGTGACGAAGCGGTTCGCCGTCTTCAGCAGCCGGCGCTGCAGCAGCACGAGCGGGAACGTGATCGCGACGATGCACACCGCGACCGCGGCCATCAGGTGATACGACGGCACGCCGAGCTTGTTGGTCAGCTTGTACAGGTAGGTCGCGAGCACGAGGTGGCCTTCCGGGTCGCCGAGCACGAGCGGCAGCCCGAACACCTCGAAGCCGAGGAAGAACACGAGCACGCCGGCGAACAGCAGCGCGGGCATCGTCATCGGCAGGCTCACGTCGAGCGCGACGCGGAACGGGCGGGCGCCCGTGACGCGCGCGGCTTCCTCGACGTCCGAGCCGAGGTTGCGCAGCGCGGCCGACGAATACAGGTACACGTGCGGCACGTGCGTGAGGCCGACGATCACCGTGATCGCGAAGATCGAGTACACGTTCCAGGGCACGTTCTGCACCCCGAACAGCTCCTTGAACCACACCGAATAGAAGCCGACCGGGCCGGCCGCGACCACGTAGCCGAACGCGAGCACCATCGGCGACACGAACACGGGCGTGAGCAGCAGCGGTTCGAGCCAGCGGCGGCCGGGCAGGTCGGTGCGCACCATCAGGAACGCGAGGATGCCGCCGAGCGGGATCGAGATGAACAGCATCCCGCCGGCGATGATGAACGAGTTCTTCACGGCCGACCAGAAGTCGGGATCGCTGAAGACGAAGCGGAAGCCCTCGATGCCGAGCGTCTTGTTCGCATCGAAGAACGGCGCGGACAGCAGGCTCTGGAACAGGATGAAGCCGAGCGGCAGTGCGACGGCGATGGTGAGTACCGCGACGACGATCCAGCGCAGCATGCCGGCGAGCGGCTGCAGGCTGTTGACCGGCAGCGCGGGAATGGCGTCGCGCAGGCCGGCGGCGGGTGGTGCGGCCGGTGCCGTGCCGCGGGTGCTGGTTGAAAGCATGAGTTCGCCCCTGCGGCCATCCGGATGGCCGCCTCAAGGAAGTCGGTAAGGGGAAGGGGCCGCCCGCGCGACGTGCGGCGGGCGGCCATGGGTCAGCCGGAGCCGATCAGCGGATCAGCTCTTGATCGCCTGCTGCCATTGCTTCAGGAACGCGAGCCGCTTCGACTGGTCCAGGTAGACGAGCAGGCCGGTGCCGATCTGGATCGGCTTCAGCGAATCGCCGAGTTCCTTCGTGAGGCTCGCGGCCGACGTCTCGCCGGTCACGTCCGTGCGGATCGCGTACAGGTTCGCCTGGTTCGCGATCATGGTCTGGCCGCGCTTCGACAGCAGGTAGTCCACCCACAGCCTGGCGGCGTTCGGGTTCTTCGCCTTCTTCGAGATGGTGGCGAGGCGGCTCACGATCTGCGTGTAGTCCTTCGGGAATACGTAGCCGATCGACTTGTCCTTCTTCGCCTTCGCGTACGCATACGAACCGATGATGTTGTAGCCGATCAGGTTCTCGCCCGACGAGATGCGCTCCATCATCGCGCCGGTGCTCGACTGCAGCTTCGGGCCGGTCTTGCCGATGGCCTTCACGAGTTCCCACGTGACCTTCTCGTTCAGGTGCGCGTCCTGCGTCAGCGCATTGAAGCCGACGCCGGATTTCTCGACGTCGTACGTCGTGAGCTTGCCCTTGAACTTGTCCGGTTGCGACGCGAGCAGCTTGATCAGGTCGGTGCGCGTTTTCGGCACTTCGTTTTCGGGGATCAGGCGCTTGTTGTAGACGATCGCCAGCGGCTCGAACGTCGTGCCGTACGCCTGCTTCTGGTATTGCGCCCATTGCGGCACGTTCGGGCCTTCCGGCGAATCGTACGACGCCATCAGGCCGTCGTTGACGAGCTTGACCTGCAGGTCCATCGCCGAGCTCCACAGCACGTCGGCGCTCGTGCTGCTCGCCGCGTTCTCGCTGATGTAGCGGTTGTACAGCTCGGTGCTGTTCATGTCGTTGTACTCGACCTTCACGCCGTACAGGCTTTCGAAGTCCTTGATCAGCGGGCGCACGAGGCCCGTGTCGGTCGTCGAGTAGACGATCAGCTTGCCTTCCTTCTTCGCGGCGTCGATCACGCCCTGGTAACTCCCCGGATACCCGGCCGGAACCTGCGCGGCGGCGCTGCCGGCGGCAGTGCCCAGAACGACCGCCAGCGCGGCGGCGAGGTGCTTCGGTGCAAACGGCATGTCTTCCTCCAGTTACGTCTAGGTGTTGTTCGAGTGACGCGGATGTTAATTGCGGCGCACTTTCAGCCCGCTTTCATTTCAGTTCACAATCGCGTCGTTCGTGTCATGGATTTCCCGAGGTCGATGCGGCGGCGGCCCGCCGTTTCGCGGCGCGCGGCACGATCCGGCAACGGAGGGAAGGGGGGGGCCGCGGGGCGCGGCAACGACGGCGGGGGCGCCTAGACGGGGTGCGCGAGCAGCTTCGCGAGCAGCCGGCCGCCATGCCGCGCGTGCGCGGCCGTCAGTGCCGAATACCCGACGACGACGCCTGCTTCGCACCGCGCGCTTCGACAGAATCCGCGGACCGGCTGCAACTCGACGCCGGCCGCCCGGGCTTGCGCGACATACGTTGCGTCGTCCATCCCCGGCGGCAGCCACAGCACGAAATGAAAGCCCGCGTGTTCGCCGGACACCGCGTACCGTCCGCCGGCGTGTTTCGCCAACTGGTCGAGCACGATGTCGCGCCGCTGGCGGTAGGCGTGACGCGCCGCGCGCAGGTGCTTCGCAAAATCGCCGTGCGCGATGAAGCGGGCCAGCGCCAGCTGGGGCGCCACGCCGACCGAGCGCGCGGTCGCGTGCCACACGGCCGACAGCGCCGGCCGCAGTGCCGCCGGCACGACCATGAAGCCGATGCGCAGCCCCGAGAACAGCGTCTTGTTGAACGAGCCGCAGTAGATCACGCGATCGCACGCGTCGAGCGATTTCAGCGCGGGCAGCGGGGCGGTCTGGTAGCTGAATTCGCCGTCGTAGTCGTCTTCGACGATCCACGCGCGGTTGCGCTGCGCCCAGTCGAGCAGTTCGAGCCGGCGCGACACCGACATCGTGACGCCGAGCGGCGCCTGGTGGGCGGGCGTCACGTAGGCCGCGCGCGCATCGGGATGCCGGTCCAGCGACGCGGTATCGATGCCTTCCCGATCGACTGGCACGTCGATCACGGTCGCGCCCGCGATCGTGAAGATCTGCCAGGCCGACGCGTAGCCGGGGTCCTCCATCAGCACCGTCGAGCCGGGCGTGAGCAGCGTGCGCGCGACGAGATCGATCGAATGCCGGATGCCGGTCGTGATGAAGATGTCGCCGGCGCTGCACGGGATGCCGCGATATTCGCGCAGGTAGGCGGCGATTTCGTCGCGCAGGCTTTCGACGCCTTGTGCCGGCGTCGCCCCGAGGTCGTTCGCCGTCGCGGCAAGCAGGCTGGCCCCGAGCGCCTTCTTCCATTGCTGCATCGGCAGCAGGCCGGGATCGGCAAGCCGCGCGACGAACGGGACGCCCGGACGCACGCCTTGTTCCGGCTCGGCGGCGTCGGTCGTGCGCGCCGGCGCGGGGCGCGCGTCGGCAGGGGGCGCGCCGTTGCCGCGCGACTGCGCGGCCGCGCGCAGGTAGCTGTCCGGTACCACCGCGCATACCCGCGACCCCGACCCTTGCGCGCGGGCGATGTAGCCCTCCGAGCACAGCCGGTCGTATGCCGCCTCGACCGTCCCCCGGGCGACGCCCCAGCGCGCCGCGAGGGTGCGGCTGGACGGCAGCGGGCTGTCGCCGGGGAGCAGGCGCTTCAGGATCGCGTCGCGCAACGCGTCGGCGATGCACTCCTGCTTCGACTGCGGATTGCCCGTGGACAGCCCCGCAGGGCACGGCAGATCGAGCGGAATCGCGGCTTTGCCTCGCGCCATAGTGGTCCAGTCGGTGTCGAATTTAATGGCCCTTCAGCTTATATCACTTTGACCTTAGATTTCAGTCGACCACATCGATCCGACCGGAGGCGGGCTCACCGCATGAAAACGCGTTCATTACCCCAGTGGGGCTGGCTGTTCCTGTTGATGCTCGTCGTGTGCCTGCCGCGCGTCACGATCGATGCGTACCTGCCGTCGCTGCCGGTGATGGCGGACACGCTGCACGGCACCGACGCCCAGTTGCAGCTCACGCTGACCCTCTACATGGTCGGTTATGCGCTGTCGATGCTGGTGTCGGGGCCGTTGTCCGACCGTTACGGCCGTCGCCCCGTCCTGATCGGCGGCCTGTGCCTCTACGTGGTCGCGAGCGTCGCCTGCGCGTGCTCGACCAGCATCGCGGCGATCGTCGCCGCACGCATCTTCCAGGCATTGGGCGGCTGCTGCGGCACGGTGGTCGGGCGGGTGATCGTGCGCGAGCGCTTCCCGGCCGCGATGCAGGCGACGATGCTGGGCCGGATCTCGGCCGGCATGGCGCTGTCGCCCGTGATTGCGCCGCTGGCCGGCAGCGCGCTGGCCGAGTGGCTCGGATGGCGCGGCGTGTTCGGATCGCTGGCGGCGGGCGGGGTGGTCGCGGCGGCGATGGTGCTGCGCTACCTGCCGGAGACCCGCGAACGCGACGCGCGGCCGGCGCCGGGCGCGGGGCTCCTGCGGACCTACGCGGGCCTGCTGCGCGAGCGCCGTTTCCTGCGCTACTCGCTGGCGATCAGTTTCGCGTACTGCACGTACTACCCGTTCATCGCGGAATCGTCGACGCTGTTCCAGCGGCAGCGAGGCGTATCCGGCCCGGTGTATGCCGCGATCTTCGGCCTGACCGTGCTCGGCTACCTGATCGGTTCGCACGTGTTCGCGCGGACCGGCACGCGCTGGAAGGCCGATTCGGTCATCGCGGCGGCGGCGGGCGTGAATCTGGCCGGCACCGCCGCGTTGTGGATCGGCGGAGCGGTCGCGCCGACGGCGGTGGCGGCGCTCGTCGTCCCGATGTTCGTCGTGATGATCGCCGTCGGGATCGCGATCCCGGCCTGCCAGTTCGCGGTGATGCAGCCGTACACGACGATCGCCGGGACGGCGTCCGGGCTGTTCTTCTTTATCCAGATGGCGATCACGGCCGCGTGCGGCGGCGTGCTGGCGTGGCTGTCGGACGGCACCGCGCGCCCGATGATCGTCGTCACGGCCGGGGCGAGCGTCGCGTTCCTGGCGG
>NZ_LDVA01000153.1:0-743 GCF_050768715.1 Burkholderia sp. ZZQ-2
GGCGACGGACGTCACGGTCGGCGACGGTCGGCGGCGCGCTGACGACGCTCGGCCGGCGGCGGCGCTCGGCGGCCGCGAGACGTTCCTTCTGCTCCTCGGGGAGTTGCTGGTACGCATTCCAGGCCCGCTCGCGCGCCTGCGCGGACAGCTCCTTCGCACTCTGGTAGTTCTCGCGCGCGACGCGGCGCTGCTCGGGCGTCATCCGCGCCCATTCGGTCATCCGGTCCTGCAGGCGCTTTTGATCATCGGGCGTCAACTTCGCGAAACGCGATGCGATCTTCAGCCATTTGCGCTTGCGTGCGTCGCTGAAGCCATCCCACTGGTCGGCGAACGGCGCGAGTGCCGCGTGTTGCGCCGGCGTGAGGCGCGCCCAAGACAGCGGGCCGGAGGCGGCCGGCAGCGGCAGGGGCAGCGGAGGGAGTTCGGTGGTCAGCCCGGTCGCGGCCGATGCGGGCGCGGCAGGGCTGTTGGCCGCGGCGGTGGGCGTCGCGGGGGCCGGGTGGAATCGTGGGTACGTGGCGACGTAGGAAACGGCGATCGCGATTACGCATCCGAAAAATACGGCCAGGCCGCGCTTCTGACTCACCCGTGCGATCCCCTCGTTATTGTCTGTTAGTGCGCACGCGACAGATACGCGTTGAACCCGTGATCGAGATACGCGTTGAGCGGCAGGTCGTCGCTGAGCATCGCCGCGTCGATGTCGGCGAGTTCGGCGGTGCGCTGCATGTCTTCCCAGTAGGCGA
>NZ_LDVA01000154.1:0-232 GCF_050768715.1 Burkholderia sp. ZZQ-2
GGCCGGTACTTCCTGTACCTCGACTTCCAGGTCGACGGACAGGTGCACACCGCCGAGTTCGTGGTCGACGCCGCTTCGGGGGATGACGCGGCCGTGTCCGACGGCGACTCCCACGACGACGGGCACTGAGCGACGAGCATCGCCCTGCGGCAGCTCCGCGCTGCTGCCCGCACACACAGCCGACAGAAGGAAAAGCACATGAGTACATCAGCACCTCCGAGCATGGGGTCAG
>NZ_LDVA01000155.1:0-2799 GCF_050768715.1 Burkholderia sp. ZZQ-2
TCGGGCCCGCGCTGCGCGACGTGCTCGCGTCGCGGTCGACCACGCTGCTCGCGCTGGGTTTCGCCACCTACAACGTGCAGTTCTTCGCGGCGATGACGTTCCTGCCGGTTTTCCTGATGCAGCGCCTCGGCGTCGCGGTCGGCGCGGCGGGGCTGATCAGCGCGGCGATCGTCGCCGCGTGCGTGATCGGCAACCTGACGGCCGGCTGGTTGCTGTCGCGCGGCGCACGGCCGGGGATCGTCATGGCTGCGACGTCGGTCGCGATCGGCGCGGCGGGCGCGGGGCTTTTCAGCGCGGCCACGCCGGCACCGCTCGCGGTCGCGCTGGGTTTCGCGTTCTCGGCGATCGCGGGGATGCTGCCGGCGACGATCCTCGCGTGCGCGCCGGGCTCCGCGCCGACGCCGTCGCTGGCGCCGCTGAGCATCGGCTGGGTCGTGCAAGGCAACTATCTCGGACAGGTGATCGGGCCGCTGGCGATCGGCTCGATCGTCGGTGCATTCGGCTGGTCGGGCGGCATCGGACTGATGCTCGCGGCCGCCGTCACCGGCGCGGCGATCGGCCTGTCGCTGCTGCGCGAACCGATGGGCCGGCGCTGAGCGCGGCGCCGTTCAACCTGCACGGAAATCCGTCAAGCATGCTCAACACCATGGAAAGCCTGATTTGCGAAGAAGACGTGCCGTGCGATGCGCCGGCACGGGGCGAACACGATGCGATGCCGCCGCGCGGCGGCGCCGCGCATCCGCTCGCGACGCTCGGCGGAGCGCCTGCTCCCGAGCATGCCGCTGCGGCCGTCTCGCCGTTGCGCCCGCAACTGTTCGTCACGGTGCTGGAGGCCGGCGACGACGCGCTGCTGGTTCGCTGGGTCGAGAGCGGCCGTTGCCATTACGGCGAACAGCGCTGGCGCTTGCGCGTCGCGTTGCAGCCGGGCCGTTGTGCGATCTCGGGGCAGCCGATCGAGCCGGGCGAGCCGGTGTTCCGGCCGGTGCGGCGGCCCGTGCCGGCCAATGGCGACGAGATGATCCGCCCGGCGTCGGTGCCCGGTGCAACCGGCGCGGCGTGTGGCGTCACGGTGGAGGGTGACGACGCATACGTTCCGGCCGACGTTCGCGGCTGAACGCCGGCCGGCCGCGGAATCACGTCATTTCTTCACGTCGTGCCGGTACTGGATGAACCCGGCGTTGTTCGCGAGCTTGTCGTACAGCGCGCGCGCGGTCGTGTTGGTTTCGTGCGTGAGCCAGTACACGCGGCTCGCGCCGGCTTCGCGGGCATGGTCGTACACGGCCTCGATCAGCGCACCGCCTGCGCCTTGCCCGCGTGCGTCGGGCGCGGTGTACAGGTCCTGCAGATAGCAGTACGGCCCTTCGGTCCAGCACGAGCGGTGGTAGATCGAATGCACGATCCCGACCAGCGTACCCGATGCATCGAATGCGCCGAGCACGAACATCGGCTCGGCAGGATCCATCAGGCGGGCCCACGTCGTCGCGAACACCGCGTCGCTCAGCGCGGTGTCGTAAAACTTCTGATAACCCTGCCACAGCGGGCGCCACGCGGCTTCGTCGGCGGCAACGAGCGGGCGCACCGTGACGCGCGTCGCGTCGTGCGCGCGGCCGGCCGCATCGCGCGCGCGCGCCTGCGCGTGGCGGATCGCGGTGAGCGACTGGCGCTGCTGACCCTGCGCATCGAAGTTTTCCGGTGCGAGCCACGCGTCGAACGCGGCGCGGACATCCGGCCATTCGCCGTCGATGATCGAGAACCATGCAGTGTCGCGATTGCGGCCGCGGTAGATGATCGCCTGCCGGAACGTGCCTTCGTAGCGGAAGCCGAGCCGTGCGGCGGCCTTGCGCGACGGCACGTTCAGGTCGTCGCATTTCCATTCGTAGCGCCGGTAGCCGAGCGTGTCGAACGCGTACTTCATCAGCAGGAACTGCGCTTCGGTCGAGACGGGCGTGCGCTTGAGCAGCGGCGAGAACGTGACGGAGCCGACCTCGATCACGCCGTTGGCCGGATCGATGCGCATCAGCGCGAGCGTGCCGACCGCGTGGCCCGTGGCACGGTCGATCACCGTGTAGTGCAGCGGATCCGCGCTCGCCTGCGCGCCGCGCGCGTAGTCGCGGTAGCTCGACTCGTCGGTGTACGGGCCGTGTGCGAGATAGGTCCAGTCGCTGCCGTCCGGCGCCTGAGCGTAGGCGGCGTACAGGTCGGCCGCGTGGCGCTCGGCGTCGAGCGGTTCGAGCCGGCAGTAGCGGCCTTCGAGCACGATGCGCTCCGGGCGCGGGCGCGCGGACCAGTCGGGAACGGGGTGGCCGATGGATTGCTGGAAAGCGTTGGTGAGCGTGGACAAGGTCGATCTCGCTTCGGTTGGCGGCCGGCGACATGCCGGCATGCAGACGATCGTAGTCGTGGCGAGGTACCATGAGAAGCGCCAGAGATCGGCAAATTTATGGTGCCACAAGCTGTGCGCCGCTGGCCGTGCGCAACCGGCCGTCCACAACTGGCCGTCCGCAACTAGCCGTCCGCAACTAGCCGTCCGCCACGTTCCGACATTTTCACGCTGCGATGTTCCGATGACGACAATCCTGCCTTCCGGCGACGCGCCGTTGCTGCCGCTCGACGCGCCGCTGGCGCGCACGCCCTCGCTGCAGCGTCAGTTGCTGCGCCGCGTGCGCGACGCGATTCTCGGCGGCGCGATGCCGGCCGGCACCCGGCTGCCCGGCACGCGTGCGTTGGCCGAGATGCTCGGCGTGTCGCGCAACACGACGGCCGCCGTCTACGAGCAGCTCGTCGCCGAAGGCTTCCTGC
>NZ_LDVA01000156.1:0-48138 GCF_050768715.1 Burkholderia sp. ZZQ-2
CAACGGCGCCGCCGGCCGGGCCGCATAGGCATCGGGCGCCGCGCCGGCGGGCTCGCGATGAAACGCGAATGCCAGCGGCACGCGCGCCGAGCGCATCCCGTGCCGCATCGCGACCCCCGTCTCGGCCGGCCCGACGAACAGCACGCCGTCGTCGGCAAGACGCTCGCCGAGCGCGCGGATCACGCGATCCTGCGCGTCGCGATCGAAGTAGATCAGCACGTTGCGGCAGAACACGAAATCGTAGCGAAGGCCCGTGTCCGCCGCCGGTTCGACGAGGTTCGCCTGACTGAACTGCACACAGGCGCGCACGCGCTCGTCGAGCAGCCAGCCCTCGCGGGTCGGCGTGAAGTGCCGCGCGCGAAACTCCGTCGCGGTGCCGCGGAACGCGTTGCGCCCGTAACAGCCGAGCCGCGCCTGCTCGATCGCGCGCGTGCTGAGGTCGATCGCGTCGATCGTGAAACTGGCCGGGTCGAGCCCCGCGTCGAGCAGCGCCATCGCCGCCGAAAACGGTTCCTCGCCCGTCGAGCACGGCGCGCTCAGCACGCGGATCACGCGACCGGGCAGCGCCGCGAGCCGGTCGGCCGCGAGCCGCGCGAGCGTCGCGAAGGCCTCGCGGTCGCGGAAGAACCAGGTCTCGGGCACGACGAACAGCTCGATCAGCGCACGCCGTTCGTCGGCCGATGCGTTGAGCTGCTGCCAGTAGGCGTCGAGCGCGTCCTGCGTCACGGGCGGCCGCGCCGCCGACGACAGGCGCTCGCCGTCCGCCTGCAGCGCGTGCACGCGCTCCGTCAGCGCGCGGGTCAGGAAATCGTTGCCGAGCGAATCGGGGTCGATGCCGGTCTCGCGCAGCAGCCAGCCGCGAAATCGCGATTCGGACTCTTTCATGCGGACTCTCCCCCGTGGCCCGGCAGGCCGTCGTCGAACAGATACAGGCGTGCAACGTCGTCGATCAGGTCGGCAACCGATACCTGCTGCACGACGCCGTCGGGCGTATTCGCGACGGGCCCGAGCCAGCGCGTGCGCGCGGTCGAGATGCCGCTCGCGCGAAACGCCGCGCGGTCGATCCGCATCGTCTGCGTCGCACGCTCGACGATCAGCCCGATCGTGCGCTCGCCGCTCGCCTCGTGCGCCCGGTAGCGGACCATCACGAGCCGCGTCGAGCGCAGCGCATGGGCGCGGCGCCCGAGCGCCAGCATCGGCACGTCGATCACCGGCACCGGCTGGCCGCCGCGCATCAGCAGCCCGGCAATCCATTCGGGTGCGCCGGGCACGGCCTTCGTGACCGCGAGCGGCAGCACCTCGTCGATGCCGGCCGCGTCGAGCGCATAGCGTTCGCCGTCGAGCTCGAACATCAGGAACAGCGCATGCGCGCCGTTCTGCGTGTCCGCGCGCATCACGCGTCGACCTTGAAGCGCGACACGCTGGTGCGCAACTGGTTCGCGACGAGCGTCAGGTCGTCGATCGCCTGCGACGACTGGCGCAGCGACTCGGCCGTCTGCTGCGCGGCCTCCGACAGCTGCGACAGCGCCTGCGTGATCTGCTCCGCGCCGTTCGCCTGCGTCTGCATCCCTTCGTTGACCATCTGGAAGCGCGGCGAGAGCGTCTGCACCTCGGCGATGATCTGCGACAGCTGCCCGCCGACCTGCTGCACGTCGAGCATCCCCCTGCGCACTTCCTCGGAGAACTTGTCCATTCCCATCACGCCCGCCGATACCGCCGACTGGATCTCCTTCACCGTCTGCTCGATATCGTAGGTCGCGACCGCCGTCTGGTCGGCGAGGCGGCGGATCTCGGTCGCGACGACCGCGAAGCCGCGGCCGTATTCGCCGGCCTTCTCGGCCTCGATCGCGGCGTTCAGCGACAGCAGGTTGGTCTGGTCGGCCACCTTGGTGATGGTCGCGACCACCTGGTTGATGTTCAGCGCCTTCTCGTTGAGGATCGCGAGCTTCGCGTTCACCGAGCCGGCCGCGTCCATCACGCTGCGCATCGTCTCGCCCATCCGCGTGAGCCCGCTCTGGCTCACGCCCGCGAGTGTGGCCGACTGCTCCGCCACGCCGGCCACTTCGTTCATCGTGCGCACCAGGTCGCGCGACGTCGCGAAGATTTCGCGCGAGGTCGCGCCGATCTCGGTCGTCGTCGCCGCGGTTTCGTTCGCGGTCGCCTGCTGCTCGCGCGACGTCGCCGCGATCTCGGCGACCGACGTCGTCACCTGCAGCGACGACTGCTGCGCACGCGCGACGAGCTCGGTCAGTTCGTCGGCCATCCGGTTGAAGCCCGTCTCGAGCGTGCCGAATTCGTCGCGGCGGCGCAGGTCGAGGCGGCGCGTCAGGTTGCCGGTACGCATCACGTCGTGCACCTCGACGAGCCGCGCCATCGGGACGGTGACCGAACGGTACAGCATGTAGCCGAACCCGAGCGCCGACAGCAGCATGATCGCCAGTGCGGTCGCGAGCACCACCTCGGTGTCCTGCACGGATTCACGGATCAGCTTCGCCGACTGATCGGCGAACTTGCGGTTTTCCTGCACGAGAATATTCGCATTGCGCACGACCTCGGCCCATGCGGGCTGCACCTTCACATACCCGGCGACCGCGTCGTCGTGCGATTGACGGTGCCGCTGCACCGCTTCGTTCAGCAGCGGCAGGTAGTGGTCGTAGGTGCCCCGGAAGGTCGCGAAGCGCTGCCGGTCGTCGTCGCGAAATATCGAGTTCTGGTACTCGACCGACAACGAATCGATGTCCTTCGCCGCTTCGGCGATCTTCGCGAGATCGCGCTGGACGCTTTCGGGATCGGTCTCGACGAACGTCGCCTGCTGCAGCAGCATGAACGATTCATTCACTGCGCCGCGCAGCGACGACGCGAGGTAGACGCCGGGCAGCGAATCGCGCTCGATGCTGACGGCTTCGCTGTTGATCGCACGCAATCGCTCGTAGGACACGCCGGCTGTCACCAGCATCAGCACGAACAGCACGCCGAAGCTGAGCAGGATGCGATTGCCGAGCGTCAGCCGGGCAGCGCCGATCGTCGGATGCAGGCTTTCATTGGTCGCGCGGGGCGTCACGGTGGCCATGTTCGTTATGGGCTTTCTAATATCAGCGTTGAAAAAATCCGCGCCCGCCTGCGCGCCGGACGGCGCGCCACGAGCGCATCAGGGCTTGCAGGCGGCGCGGCGCCGGCAGGCCGCGCCGCGAAATCACCGCTCCGCTTGCGCCGGCAGCCGAAGCGCGACCATGAAGCCGCGCGCCGTATTGCGCATCAGGATCTGGCCGCGATGCCGCGCCGCCGTCGCGCGGACGAACGCGAGCCCGAGGCCGAAGCCGCCGCGCGCCGCGCCATGCGCGGTCTCGAGCTGCACGAACGACTCGGTCGCGGCCGTGCGCTGCTCCGGCGCGATTCCCGCGCCGGTATCCTCGACGCCGATCAGCCATGCACCGTCCTCGCCGCTCAGCGTGCAGTGCACGTCCGTACCGGCCGGGCCGTACTTCAGCCCGTTGTCGATCAGGTTCGCGACCGCGCGCGTCAGCATCATGCGGTCGCCCATCGTCACGCACTCGGTATCGGGCACGTGCGCGGTGACCCGGCTGCCGAGCCCGGCCGCCTTCTCCCACAGCTGGTCGACGGCGTCGAGCACGATCTCGTTGAGGCTCACGACCTCGTGCGCGCGGCGCTCGGACCGAGCGCGGGTCAGGTGGATGAAGCCGTCGGCAAGCGCGAGCGCGCGCCGCGCATGGCCGGCAATGCGTTCCATGATCGCCGGCATCTCGCCGTGCTCGGCGCGGTAGACGTCGAGCAGCGCGAGGATCGACGTCTGCGGCGAACGCATGTCGTGCGACAGGAAGTCGAGCGCCTCGTCGCGCTGCCGGGACATCAGGTACGAATTCGAGTGATAGCGGATCCGTGCGGCCAGCTCCATCGCGTCGGGGAGCTTCACCAGATAGTCGTTCGCGCCGGCGATGAACGCCTCGCGCTTGACGATCGGCTCCTCCTTCGCGGACAGCACGATGATCGGCACGCGAGCCGTGCCGGCGTCCGCGCGCCACGCACGGACGAGATCGAGGCCGTCGATCTCCGGCATCACGAGATCCTGCAGGATGACCGTCGGCTTCACGTCGCGCGCGACCGCCATCGCCCGGTGCGCGTCGGTGCACACGTGCAGGTCGATGTCGTGTTCGCTGCGCAGCGCGCGGCGGATCACCTCGCCGACGAACGGTTGATCGTCGACGAGAAGGACCGATAACCCCGATTCAAGACAATCCGAGGCATTATCAACGCTCGATTCTTTCATAAATACAGTTTCAAACGCCGATTCTCCAATCGATTCTTTCATAGGAGTTGTTTATCAGACTTGGGACGCTATCTTAATTCGGCGGTTGAAAAAACCGCCCGATTCCGCCGATTTGGCCTGTCGGCATTGGCCTTGCAGGGCTCCGGACGCCGATTTCTCCCCGTTGGCGGCCGCATTACCTCCGCATCCTTTCTCTCAATAAACATAACCGGCTGATTCTAAATGAAATTAGAACACAGCATCTATCTCCTTCCGGTTTAGTTTTGCCAAATATGCAGAAAGAGACGGAATCAGTTAAATCAGATCATTTCCGGATTCGAAAGACGATAACGTTTGCGAGACCGGCGCCATAAGGTTTGCATGCGCTGCAAGGCTGGTTGTCCGCCTCATTTGGGGCCGGATGGAAATGCGCCGAATCGGCGGGCGCGAGGAAGAAAAAAGCGCGCCGGGCAACGATCTGCCCATGCGCGCTCCCGGTCGGCCGGCACCGGCCGCTGGATGACGGCATGACGGTGCCGTGCAGCCTTATCCGCGCGCGTGCTGCGCGGACACTTCCTGCAGGTCGAGGTCGCGTTCGAGCGCGTGCAGCATTTCGTCGTGGATGCGGCCCGAACGGTGCAGGCGCAACAATTCGGCGCGCCCGGCCCTGATCGCGGCCAGCACGACGTCGTAGTGCGCGGTGCGCACTTCCGCCGGGTACGCCGGTTCGTCCTTCGCCCGTTCGGTCAATTCCGCGCGATACGTGTACTGCTCGAGCAGGCGCGGATGGATCACGACCCCGTTCTCGTCGCGCACGAGCGGCTGGATCGCCGCGAGTTGCGCGGCCTCGACGTATGCCCACGTCTGCGGCTCGGTCAGGTGGTGCGCCGCGCGCTCTTCGCGCTGCGGCAGGCGCAGCAGCCGGATCAGCGGCCCGATCGTCGTGCCCTGCAGCAGCACGGTGACGAGGATCACCGCGAACGACGCGACCAGGATCACGTCGCGACCGGGCATCGCCTCGGGCAGCGACAGCGCGATCGCCAGCGTGACGACGCCGCGCATCCCGGCCCAGCTCATGATCGTCGCGGCCTTCCAGTCCGGCGCCTCGCCGCGCCGCGCGATCCCGCGCACCGGCCATTTCAGCGCCTCGACCGCGTAGATCCACACGAAGCGCGACACGATCACCGCCGCCAGCACCGCGAACATCGGCGGCACCATCGTGGCGAGCACCTGCTCGAAGCCGCCGAGCCGGTGGATCGCGCCGCGCAGCGACAGCCCGATCAACACGAACACCATCGCTTCGAGCAGGAACACGATGACCTGCCAGAACGCGGTGCCGCGCGTGCGCACGGCCGCCGAGAACACTTCGTGCTGATGCCAGCCGACGATCATGCCGGCCGTGACGGTGGCGATCACGCCGGATACCTCGACCATTTCACCCGCGATATAGGCGATCCAGCCGGTGATCACCGCGACGGTGATCACGAGATAGTCGTCGTCGAGCTGCTTCAGGAACCACACGACGAGCTTGCCGACCACGAAGCCGATTGCCACGCCGCCGAGCCCGAGCTCCGCGAAGCGCACGACCGCGTGCTCGAGGCTGAACGCGCCGGTGAGCGCTGCCGCGACCGCGAAGCGGAACAGCACGAGGCCGGCCGCATCGTTCAGCAGGCTCTCGCCTTCGAGCAGCACCATCAGCCGGCGCGGCAGCGCGACGCGTTCGAGCACGGCCTTCGCCGCAACGGCGTCGGGCGGCGACACGATCGCGCCGAGCGCGAAGCACGCGGCCCACGGCAGCGACGGCGCCACCCAGTGCACGGCGAAGCCGACCGCGAACGTCGTGAACACGACCGCGCCGATCGCCAGCAGCAGGATGCCGCCGACGTTGCGCTTGAACTCCTCCCACACCGAGAAGTACGCGCCGTCCATCAGCAGCGGCGGCAGGAACACCAGCAGCACCAGTTCGGGATCGAGATCGATCGGCGGCAGGCCGGGGATGAACGCGATGCCGATGCCGCCGATCAGCAGCGCGGCTGCGGGCGGCAGCCGCAGCCGCTTGGCGACGCATTCGAGCGCGACGATCGCGAGAAATGACAACAAAACCAGCTTGAATGCCGAGACGGGAGACATGAATCGACCTCATGAAGAATGAATTCGCGCTTTCCGGCGTCGTACCCCGGTCGGCAGTTTCGCGCGATTACATCACGAGGCGAGTCCCGTAGTCGAGCGCGTTCCGGCAGCCCGCCACGCGGGCGCGATACGGGCCCGGCGGGGCCCGGCGCCGGCCCGCTGCGCGCGACGCCATGAAAAACGGCACGCGGGCCGGCCTTGCGCCCGCCCGCGTGCCGTCGCGGCACCGCGCATCCCGCCCCGCGTTACCGGCGCCGCACGACCATCAGCCGCGGCTCGGTCATGTCCTCGATCGCGTAGCGGATCCCTTCGCGGCCGAGGCCCGAATCCTTCACGCCCCCGTACGGCATGTTGTCGACGCGGAACGACGGCACGTCGTTGATCACGACGCCGCCGACCTCCAGCTCGTCCCACGCGCGCTGCGCATGCGTGAGCGAATCGGTGAACACGCCGGCCTGCAGCCCGAAGTCGCTGTCGTTCACGCGGGCAAGCGCATCGTCGAACCGGTCGAACTTCTCGAGGATCGCGACGGGGCCGAACGCCTCCTTCCGGTACAGGTCCTGCTCGTGCCCGACGTTTTCCAGCAGCGTCGCTTCGAACATCGCGCCGTCGACCTTGCCGCCCGCGACGATCTTCGCGCCCGCCGCGACGGCCGCGTCCATCCATCCCGACAGCCGGCGCGATTCCGATTCGGAAATCATCGGCCCGACGAACGTCGACGGATCCTTCGGATCGCCCATCTTCAGCGAACGCGTCTTCGCGATCAGCTTCTCGCGCAGCGCGTCGTACAGATCGGCATGGACGAGAATCCGCTGCACGCCGATGCAGCTCTGGCCCGACTGGTAGTACGCGCCGAACGCGAGGCGCTCGACCACGTAGTCGAGCCGGTCGCGTTGATCCGCATCGACGATCGCGGCCGCGTTGCCGCCGAGCTCCAGCACGACTTTCTTCTTGCCGGCCTTTTCCTTCAGCGCCCAGCCGACGGCCGGCGACCCCGTGAACGACAGCAGCTTGAAACGCTCGTCGGTCGTGAACAGGTCGGCGCCGTCGCGATGCGCGGGCAGCACCGAGAATGCGCCCTTCGGCAAGTCGGTTTCGGCGAGTACCTCGCCGATGATCAGCGCGCCGATCGGCGTGCGGCTCGCGGGCTTCAGCACGAACGGACAGCCGGCCGCGAGCGCGGGCGCGACCTTGTGCGCGGCGAGGTTCAGCGGGAAGTTGAACGGCGAGATGAACGAGCACGGGCCGACCGGCACGCGCTTCGTGTAGCCCGTATAGCCCTGCGCGCGCGCGGAGATCTCGAGGTTGATGATCTCGCCGTCGATGCGCACCGACTCCTCGGACGCCACGCGGAACGTGTCGATCAGCCGCGTCACTTCGCCCTTCGAATCGTTGATCGGCTTGCCGGCCTCGATGCACAGCGCCTCGGCCAGCTCGTCGAAGCGCTCGCGAAAACGCGCGACGCAATGGTCGAGCACGGCCTGCCGCTTGTAGGCCGGCAGCTCGCGCATCGGCTTCGCGGCGTCGACCGCCGCGCCGATCGCCGCATCGATGGCCTTCGCGTCGGCCAGCGCGACGCGCGTCGCGACCTTGCCGCTGAACTTGTCCGTCACGTCCAGATCGGTGTTCGCGTAGACGGCTTCGTTGGCGAGGTAGTACGGATAGGTTTCCTTCAACATGGAACGACTCCTTCCTGTGGACGGGACATTCAGAGTTGCGCCGACAGGCGCTTGATCTCGCGGTTCAGCACGCGCTCGTTGTCCGAATAGTCGATCGGCACGTCGATCACGTGCACGCCCGGCGTCGAGAAACACTCGCGCAGCAGCGGCTCGAGATCGTCGGCCGATTCGACGCGGTGCCCGTGCGCGCCGTAGCTTTGCGCATACGACACGAAATCGGGGTTCTGCAGCGTCATCGCGAAATCGGGGAAATTCATGTTCTCCTGCTTCCAGCGGATCATCCCGAAGGCGTCGTCGCGCAGGATCATCACGACGAGGTCGAGCTTCAGCCGCACCGCCGTTTCGAGCTCCTGCGAATTCATCATGAAGCCGCCGTCGCCGCACACGGCGATCACCTTGCGCTGCGGGTGCACGATCTTCGTCGCGATCGCCGACGGCAGGCCGGCGCCCATCGACGCGAGTGCGTTGTCGAGCAGCAGGGAATTCGGCTCGTGCGCGCGCCAGTAGCGCGCGAACCAGATCTTGTACATCCCGTTGTCGAGACAGACGATGCCGTCGACCGGCAGCGCGTTGTAAAGATCGTTGACGATCCGCACCGGGTACATCGGGAAGCGCGGATCGTGCTGGCCCTTCTCCAGATGGGCGTCGAAATGCGCCTTGATCATCGTGAAGCGCGAGAAATCCCAGTGCGGCTGCGGCGCGAGCGCCTCCTTCATCTGCCACACCGCGTTCGCGATGTCGCCGACCACCTCGATCTGCGGGAAGTAGACGGGATCGACCTGCGCGCCGAGGAAGTTCACGTGGATCACGGTCTTGTCGTCGGTACGCATGAAGAACGGCGGCTTCTCGATCACGTCGTGGCCGACGTTGATGATGCAGTCCGCATGCTCGATCGCGCGGTGGACGAAGTCGCCGTCGGACAGCGTCGCGTTGCCGAGCCACAGCGGGTGCGTCTCGTCGATCACGCCCTTGCCCATCTGCGTCGTGAAGAACGGGATGCCCGTCTTGTCGACGAATTCGAGCAGCATCTTGCAGGTGGTCTTGCGGTTGCCGCCCGCACCGATCATCAGCAGCGGATGGCGCGCGGCCTGGATCGCGTCGACCGCATGCGCGATCGCCTTTTCCTCCGCCACCGGCCGCCGGCTGTAGCTGCGCGGGATCGGCTTGCCGTCGCCCTCCTCGTGCGCGATGTCTTCCGGCAGCTCGAGGTGCGCGGCGCCCGGACGCTCCTCCTCCGCGCGGCGGAACGCCTCGCGCACGGCCGACGGGATGTTGCCGATCGACACGATCTGCCGCGTGAACTTCGTGAGCGGCTGCATCATGTCGACCACGTCGACGATCTGGAAGTGGCCCTGCTTGCTGGACTTGATCGGCTTCTGCCCGGTGATCATCAGCATCGGCATCCCGCCGAGCTGCGCATACGCGGCGGCCGTCACGAAGTTCGTCGCGCCGGGCCCGAGCGTGGCGATACACACGCCGGTACGGCCCGTCAGGCGGCCGTAGGTGGCGGCCATGAACCCGGCCGCCTGCTCGTGCCGGGTCAGCACGAGCTTGATCTTCGATCGCCGCAGCGATTCGAGCAGATCGAGGTTTTCTTCGCCGGGAATGCCGAACACGTACTCGACGCCTTCGGCTTCCAGCGCCTTCACGAACAGATCCGATGCTTTCATGGGGGACTCTCGGTTGATGCCGCCTGCCCGGCCTACGGACACGCAGCGTTCAGAACGCGCGCCGGCCTACGGCACGCGGACGCTTTACCTACTGGACACAAACCACGGCACTGCCCGCCGCGCAACGAGCGATGCGCGGCGGCGCCTCCGGATAGCGGAGGACAAACGGATCCGCCCGCGCGCGGCAAGCGCGCACGGGCGGCAAAGACGTGATTGATTGTAGACGGATTCGCAGAACTCCGACTTCGGCCGAACGGCCATTTGGCACGCAAACGAAGCGGGCAGCCCTAATGTAGCGGCTACCGAATAACCCAACCCAGCCCGACCCACATGTGAACCATGGTTGACATACCGCAATCAATGCCCTACTGTGCGCCTACGTTCAGCATCCGGACCACCGACGCCTTCGACGCATGGTTTGCCGGCCTGCGCGATCGCGTCGCGAAGCGCCGCATCCAGGCACGCATCGACCGCCTGTCGATGGGCAATCCGGGCGACTGGAAATCCGCGGGCTCGCCGGTCGTCGAAATGCGGATCGACCACGGCCCCGGCTATCGCGTCTACTACGTCCGGCGCGGAACGATCTGGGTCATCCTGCTCGGCGGCGGCGATAAATCGACGCAACAGGCCGACATACGCGCCGCGCACGCGATGCTCGCGCACCTCGACATGGAGTAATCGATGGACAAGATCAGCACCCGGCCGTGGGATTCGGCCGACCATCTGAAGACCGAAGACGACATGGCTGACTACTTCGAAGCGTGCCTGCAGGAAGCCGGCGACGATCCGGCCTTCATCGCGCACGCGCTCGGCGTGATCGCACGCGCACGCGGCATGTCGCAGGTCGCGCGCGACGCGGGCCTGTCGCGCGAAGGGCTGTACAAGGCGCTGTCGCACGACGGCAACCCGAGCTTCGGCACCATCCTGAAGGTCATCAAGGCGCTCGGCCTGCAACTGCACGGCGCGAAAGCGCATGCATGACGCGCGGGCGCGGCCCGTCGCACCCTCCGCGCTCTCTCGCGATACCCGTGGCCGCGTCAGTGCAGCCAGCCGGCCGCCCAGCGCGGCACCAGCGACACCAGATACAACCCGAGCCCGATCAGCCCGCCGACCAGCGTGCCGTTGATGCGGATGTATTGCAGGTCCTTGCCGATGTTCAGCTCGATCTGCCGCGACATCTCGCGTGCATCCCAGTTGCGCACCGTGTCGCGGATATGGCGCATCAGGAAATCCGCGAAATCCGGCGCCATCTCGTGCACGGCCTTCTCGACATGCTCGTTCAGCGATGCACGCAATGCCGGACTCTCCGCCAGCCGCGCACCGAGCCAGCCGCCGAGCGTCGCCGCCTGCCGGTGCAGCGCCGAATCGGGGCGCGCGAGATCGGCCTTCAGCCACGCGCGCAACTGATCCCACAAGTCGCGGACATACTCGTTGAACGCGGCGCCGTCGCGAACGTAACGCTTGATCTCCTCGCCCTTCGCGATGAACGCGGGATCGTGCTTCAACCGCTCGGTCAGCCGCACGACCGTCCGGTCGAAGCGCTGCCGCAGCTCGTGCTCGGGGTCCGCCGCCACGCCTTCCAGCACGCGGCTCACCGCGCTCGCGAGCATCCGCGCGCCGTTCTCGCCGAACCACTGCGTCGGCATGATCTTCTCGACCTTCGGGTACTGCGTCTTCAGCCATTCGACGATGAAACCCGCGATCACCTCGCGGTTTTCTTCCTTGTCGAGCACGTCGACCACCTGTTCGATCGCGTCGTCGAGCAGCACCTGGTGGCGGCCGTCCTTCGTCAGCGTGTCGAGGATCGCGCCGGCCGATTGCGACAGGTCGACCCGGTCGATCACCGCGCGAAACGCATCGTGGACGAACGACTGGATCCGCGCGTCGTCGGTCATGTCGAGCGCGAAACTCATCAGCTTCGTCACATAGCCGCCGAGCGCGTCAGTGTTTGCCGGCTCGCCGAGCCACGCGCCGAGTTTCTGCGCGGGATCGTGCTGGCGGATCTGCGCGACGAGCGCGTCGGGGCCGAGGAACTTCTCGCGCACGAACACCGCGAGGTTGTCGGCGATCTTGTCCTTGCTCTTCGGAATGATCTCGGTATGACGCGACACGAACGGGATCGGTACACGGCGGAACAGCGCGACGACCGCGAACCAGTCGGCGAGCGCGCCGACCATCGCGGCTTCGGCCACGGCCTTGAAGCCGTCGACCCACGGGCCACGCGGCAACAGGATCGTCGTGACGAACACCGCGACGGCGGCCAGCAGCAGCCACAGCGCGCGGCGCTTGCTGCGTTTCAGTTCGAGGGCTTTGTCTGGCGTCATGGCGGCAGGCGAATCGGCGATGCCGCTAATATCCCCGATTTCGCACCGGCCGACAAACGCGCGGCATGAAACGCGACGGCCCCGCGCGATCGCCGCCGAGCATGACGTCACCCGCCGCGTCGCGCAATCGTCCGGCAAGCGCGCGGCCGGTGACGTCGTCTCCGACGCCATCCGTCCACCGCGCCTGCCATACTCGCCGCGCCTGCCGCCGTTACAGGAACGTCTTCAGATTCACCGTCGGATCGGCGAGCTTCACCGGATCGGGCACCGCCCCCGCCGCGATCAGCCGGCGCGATGCGCCGATGTCGCGCCCCTGGTTCGCCGCGGCCGCCGCGACGATCCTGCCGTCGTCCCCCAGCCCGAACACCGTGAACGGCCCGTTCGCCGGATCGCCGCGCACGACGATCGTGCGTTCGCTGCCGAACAACCCGAGCATCTGCAGGTTGCAGTCGTACTGATCGGACCACAACCACGGCAGCTCGGCATAGGTTTCGTCGGCACCGAGCAGGTTCGCCGCCGCGACAGCCGGCTGGTTTTCGGCCACCTGCCACGATTCGATCCGCACGTGACGCCCGAGCAACGGATTGAAGTGCATCGTCACCTCGCCCGCCGCGAAGATCGCGGGATCGACCGTACGGCAGCCCGCGTCGACACGTATCCCGTTGTCGACATCGAGCCCCGCTGCGTGCGCGAGCTCGACATTCGGCACCACCCCGATGCCGACCACGACGAGATCGGCCGGCACGTCGCCACGATCGGTCTCGACGATCGCGCCGCCACCCGGCGCGCGACGGATCGCGCGCGGCAGCGTCGCCATCCGGAAGACCACGCCGCGTGCGTCGTGCAGCCGATGCGCATACGCGCCAACGACTTCCGGCAACGCGCGCTGCAGCAGGCGCGGCGCCGGATCGATCACCGTCACGTCGCAACCGAGCTGGCGCGCCGCCGCCGCGACCTCGAGGCCGATGAAACCGCCCCCGAGCACCGCCACGCGGCGCCCCGGCGCGAGCTGCGCGCGCAACGCACGCGCATCGTCGACCGTGCGGACGTAATGCGGCGTGACGCCTTCGTCGATCTCACCGCCGAACGTACGCACCCGCGAGCCCGTCGCCAGCACGAGCCGCGCATAAGGCAGCGTCGTGCCGTCGTCGAGCCGCACGCGCGATGCATCGCGCTCGATCGCCTCGACGCGCGTGCCGAGCCGCAGCTCGATGCGCTGCGCGTCGTACCACGCGGCATCGCGCACGAACGCGCGCTGCTCGCCGCCGTCGCTCAGCAGCGCATCCTTCGACAGCGCGGGCCGGTCGTACGGCAGCTCGCGTTCCGCGCCGATCATCACGATGCGCGCCGCGGCGTCGCGCTCGCGCACCGCTTCGGCCGTGCGCCGCGCCGCGTGGCCGGCGCCGACGATCACGAACGGATCAGCCGACATTGACTTCCACCTGCCCGTCGACGATCCGGATCGGATAGGTACGCACCGGCTCCGTGATCGGCGCGCATTTCGGCGCGCCGGTGCGAATGTCGATCAGCCCCTGGTGCAGCGGGCATTCGACGCAGCCGTCCTCCACATACCCCTCGGACAGCCGCGCATGGCCGTGCGTGCAGAGATCGTGCATCGCGAACAGTTCGTCGCCGATCCGGAACACGGCGATCGGCTTCTGGCCGGCGACGCGCGCCGCCGGTTCGTCTTCGGAGAATTCGTCGAAAGCGCCGAGCGGATGCCACTCGGCGAGCGTTGCTTCAGTCATGACTGTTCCTTGCTTCCGTATCAGATCGGGGTCGCGAGCAGCGTCTGCACGCGCGACGTGTCGTAGATCACCCGCTTGGTCTTGTAGCGCAGCCCGTCCGGCGTGCGCACGACCGTGTCGTAGTACTTGCCGGCCTGGTACACGTTCGATTCGCCGTTGCTGCGCGTCTGCACGACGACGTAGTTGCTCTCGGTGTCGATCTCGCCGTCACGTTCCGCGACGATCGTCAGGCCCGACGTCATGTGCCGGTACGTATGCTCTTCGTAGATGTTCGCGTGCCGCAGCGACACCACGCGGTCGCGCAGCATCCGCTGGTTCGTGCAGTGGACGATCCCGACCGGCAGCCCGAGGTCGGCGTTCTCCTTCGGCACGATTTCGTACGTGCAGTCCTCGGTGAACATCGTCGGCCATTCCTCGAGCCGGTTGTTGTCGAGGTGCCCGATATAGCGGTTCTGGAGCATGTAAATCTCGAACCACGTCTTCATGTCTTCCGTCAGGTTTTCCATCGTTCCGCGCTCCCGCTTCAATAGCCCATCAGCTTCTGGTAGCCGACCCAGAACTTGCGGATCAGGCTTTCGGTGATCACCGTGTCCTGCTGGTCCGGATTGCCGCGCGACATCTCGATCACCGACGTCGCGTCGCCGTCGCGCACCGTGCCGCGCTGCACGAGCTCGGTCGCCTCCGTGTCCTCCATCGAGATATAGCCGGCCGGCCCGACGAGGTTCGCCTGCTTGATACGCAGCGCGCGCAGCTCGGGCGTATCGTCCGCGTAGCCGAAGAAGTGGAAGATCAGCTCGAAGTTGTCGGGGCCCTTCGGCAGGATCTGGCGGGCGACCAGCGTGTTGTGGATCTGCTGGATCACGAGCTGCGGGAAGATCGGCTGGATATGGTTCGTGCAGTCCTCGTCGTATTCCGACACGAGATCGAGAATCGATTCGTCTTCCAGATGGAAACCTTCGTCGAACGAGCGAATGTTCTGCTGCTTGTACGCGGCCGACGTATCGTCGCCCGTCTTCGTCACCGTGATGATGCTGTGCAGCCCGTGGTTCGCATCCGGAATCGAGCGCGCCTTCATCCCGACGCGGAAGATGTTGAAGGTCGTATGGAACAGGTGCAGCATGCTCGCGTGATACGGGTCCTTCACGTTCTCCATGTACAGCTTCCAGTTCGACTTCGAATACTGGCGCGTGCAGCCGAGATACTCGATCGGCTTGTGGAAGATCCGGTCGATCCACGGGCGCATCTGCTCGCCGAGATAGTCGGGCAGCGGCATCACGTTGTCGCTGAAGGTGGCGAACACGAGCCCGCGATAGCTGTCGACACGCAGCTTGCGCAGCCCGTGCTGCTTCGGGTCGAAGTCGGCCGGCATCCCGGACATCCCCTTCTGGCCGCGCCGGAACGGCACACCCAGCAGGTTGCCCGCGTTGTCGAAGCTCCACTGGTGATACACGCACGTATGCGAGCTCGCGTTGCCGCGCGACTTGCGGCACACCTGCGCGCCGCGGTGCGCGCAGCGGTTCACCCACGCGGAAAGCGCGCCGTCCTCCGTGCGCGTGACGACCACCGGCGTATCGCCGACGAACGTGCTCTTGAAATCGCCGGCGTTCGGGATTTCCGCTTCCAGCGCGACGAAGTTCCACGTCGGGCCGCGAAAGATGCGTTCCTGCTCGCGTTCGTAGACGGCCTGCGAGCTGAACACCTTGTACGGCACGCGCGAGCCGTCGTCGTGCGGAAAGCTCACGTCGGACGCGTCGTCGCGCGAGGCGAACACGACGGGCGATTCTGTCTGCTCCATGTCGGACTCCTTGTGGTTCCGTTTCATTAACAAGATGGAGTCCATTTTTGAAAGGCTAATATTCCCCGTCTATCCGGAAAGTGCGATTGCGGCGGCGCAATATCCACTTTCGGCGGATTTCTGAGCTAGCATGACGGCACACACGACCCTGCGCACGATCGCGACCCATTCATCGGATCGAAGCGCGCGTCGCTCATACAAAGGCTGAGGCCCATGTCCCCAACGTCGTTCGAGCCGCTCGCGCTGCGCGCGCACCGGCTGTTCGAATCCCGCGATCTCGACGAGACGCGCGAGCGGATCTCGCGCGTGATGCAGCCGCATGCGCTGCTGCCGAACGGCCGCACGCATGGCGCGTCGCACATGGATTTCGTCCGGCTCGGCGGGCTCGGGATCGGCACGATCGCATTCGGCGACGCGATGCGCGTGCAGGTCGACGCGGTCGACGGCTACTACCTGCTGATGTTCTGCCTGTCCGGCCAGGCCGAGGTGCGCGCGATGGGGCGGCAGCTCGGCGTCGACGGCCAGACCGGCGTGCTGTGCGCGCCCGGCGAGCGCTTCGACGCGGTGCTGTCGGCCGATTGCGAGCAGTTCGTGCTGCGCATCGACGCGGCCACGGTCGGCTCGCTGACGGGCGACCCGCGCGCGACGCTCGACCCGGTGCTGCATGTCAGCGACGCCGCGCTCACCGCGTGGCGCCAGCAACTGATGCTCGTCGCCCGCTCGCCCGAGCTGCTCGAGCGCGCAAACGCGAACCCGCGCGTCGCGTCGCAGCTCGAGCACCTGCTGATCGATCTGCTGATCGAAGGCCACCCGCCGTCCGTGCTGCACGCCTCGCACCGCGACCCCGCGCCGGGCTTCCTGCGGCGCGCGCAGGAATTCGTGGACGCGCACTACGCGCAGCCGCTGCAACTCGCCGATATCGTCCAGGCCGCCAACGTGCCGGAACGGACGCTGCGCGACGCGTTCCTGCAGTTCCGGGGCATGAGCCCGATGCAATACCTGCGCGCGACGCGGCTCGACCATGCGCGCGAGCTGCTGCGCGGCGCGGCGTCCGACCGGCGGATCGCCGATGTCGCGCTCGATTGCGGGTTTACGCACCTTGGCCGGTTCGCGATCGCCTATCGGGAAAAATTCGGCGAGTCTCCGTCGGAAACGCTCGACGTGAAGCGATAGCGATGCGCACGCTGGCGCGGCCGGTGGCATGCGGCTTGTGGCCTGCGACCCGCAAAACCAGCGCGGCACTTGCATCGACGCGCGTGACATTGCGACACCCCCTCCGCATCCACCGGCGCACGCCAAAACAGACCGTTAGTTGCAATACTTGAACGCGGCGATGCCCGTCAGGCCGATGCCCCGATCATCTCCCGCGCAATCGCGCAGAACGCGGCCGTGGCGGCGCTTTCGCCGTGCAGCCGGCGGCTCATGATGATCGGCGACGTCGCGGCCGGCTCCGGCAACCGCCGGTAGACCACGCCCTTCACGCGCACGCCCTCCACGCTCTCCGGCACCAGCGACACGCCGACCTGCGCGGCCACGAGCCCGAGCGCCGTCTGCAGCTCGCGCACCTCGTGCACGGCCGCCGGCACCAGCGCGCCGTCGCGCAGCGCCGACAGCTGCTGATCGGCGAAGCTCGGCCGCGGCGTGCTCGGATAGACGATCAGCGTCTCGTTCGCGATATCCGCGAGCGCGAGCGGCCGATCGGGATCGGCGAGCGGATGCCCGACCGGCAGCGCGGCGATCAGCTTTTCCTCGATCAGCGCCTCGCGCACCAGCTGGTCGTCGTCGAACCGCAGGCGGCCGAACCCGACGTCGATCCGCCCGCCCTTCAGCGCGCCGAGCTGTTCGAGCGTGAACATTTCGATCAGCGACAGTTCGACGTCCGGCTGCGCCTCGCGAAACGCGCGGATCACGTCCGGCAGCGCACCGTACAGCGTCGACGGCACGAAGCCGATCACGATCCGCTCCGACAGCTGCGCGAGCCGCCGCGTCAGCGGGCCGAGCTCGTCGGCCTGGTCGACGAGGCGCTTCGCCTGCGCGTAGAACACGCGCCCCGCATCCGTCAGCTTCAGCGGCCGCGCGCCGCGCTCGAACAGCGGCAGCCCGATCTCATCCTCGATCGCCTGGAGCTGGCGGCTCAGCGGCGGCTGCGTCATGTGCAACCGCTCGGCCGCCCGCGTGATGTTCATTTCCTCGGCGACGGCGATGAAGTAGCGGAGCTGGCGCAATTCCATTTCATGCCTCAAAGGTATGGAAGTAGTCGGAAAGAGTGTTGGACGACGCGGGGCGGGAATTCCTACCATGTGCACCAACAGGAGGAATCGCATGATAGCAACTGCCGCCACCATCGAACGCATCGAGACTTTGCTGGTCGACGTGCCGACGATCAGGCCCCACAAATTGTCGGTCGCCACGATGAATTGCCAGACCCTCGTACTGGTTCGCGTTCGATGCACGGACGGTATCGAAGGCGTCGGCGAGGCGACGACCATCGGCGGCCTCGCCTACGGCGAGGAGAGCCCCGAAAGCATCAAGGTCAACATCGACACCTACTTCGCGCCGTTGCTGCAGGGCATGGACGCGACCCGCCCGGGCGCCGCGATGGCGCGCGCCCGCAAGCTGTTCCAGGGCAACCGCTTCGCGAAGTGCGCGATCGAGACCGCGTTGTTCGACGCGCAGGCGCGCCGCCTCGGCGTGCCGCTGTCGGAACTGTTCGGCGGCCGCCGGGCCGACGCGGTGGACGTCGCATGGACGCTCGCGAGCGGCGACACGCAGCGCGACATCGCGGAAGCCGAAGCGATGCTCGAAGCGCGCCGCCACCGCGCGTTCAAGCTGAAGATCGGCTCGAACGCGGTCGCCAGCGACGTCGCACACGTCGTCGCGATCAAGCGCGCGCTCGGCGAGCGCGGCGACGTGCGTGTCGACGTGAACCAGGCATGGAGCGAAACCGACGCGATCTGGGCCGGCGCACGGCTCGCGGAAGCGGGCGTGAGCCTCGTCGAGCAGCCGATCGCCGCGACCAACCGCGCGGGGCTGAAACGCCTCACGCAGCTCGCGCAGGTGCCGATCATGGCCGACGAGGCGCTGCACGGCCCCGTCGATGCGTTCGCGCTCGCGCAGGATCGCGCGGCCGACGTGTTCGCGGTGAAGATCGCGCAATCGGGCGGCCTGCAGGGCGCGGCGAGCGTCGCGTCGATCGCGGCGGCGGCCGGCATCGAGTTGTACGGCGGCACGATGCTCGAGGGCGCGGCCGGCACGATGGCGTCCGCGCAACTGTTCAGCACGTTCGACTCGCTGAAATGGGGCACCGAGCTGTTCGGCCCACTGCTGCTCACCGAGGAAATCCTCGTCGAGCCGCTGCGCTACGAGGATTTCAAGCTGCACCTGCCGGCAACGCCCGGCCTCGGCATCACCTTCGACTGGGCCCGCATCGAACGCATGAAGCGCGACGCCCGCTGATCCCCACACGACAACCGAAACCGGAGACACACATGGACAAGCAAGCCATCGACGCCCTGCTGAAGACGTTCGACGACGCCGCGGAGAAGCCCGGCAACCCGCGCGTGCGCGCGATCGTCAACCGGATCATGAAGGACCTGTGCTACACGATCGAGGATTTCGACGTGCAGCCGAGCGAATTCTGGACCGCGCTCAACTACCTGAACGAAGCGGGCAAGGAGCTCGGCCTGATCGCCGCGGGCCTCGGCCTCGAGCGCTTCCTCGACGTGCGGATGGACGAAGCCGAAGCGAAGGCCGGCATCGAGGGCGGCACGCCGCGCACGATCGAAGGGCCGCTGTACGTTGCCGGCGCGCCGGAATCGGTCGGCCATGCGCGCCTCGACGACGGCACCGATCCGGGCCAGACGCTCGTGATGCGCGGCAAGGTGCTCGGCCAAGACGGCGCGCCGATCGCGAACGCGCTCGTCGAGGTGTGGCATGCGAACCATCTCGGCAACTACTCGTACTTCGACCAGTCGCAGCCCGCGTTCAACCTGCGCCGTTCGATCCGCACCGACGCGGAAGGCCGCTACAGCTTCCGCAGCGTGGTGCCGGTCGGCTACAGCGTGCCGCCGGGCGGCAAGACCGAGCAACTGCTCGACCAGCTCGGCCGCCACGGCCATCGTCCGGCGCACATTCACTTCTTCGTTTCGGCGGACGGTTATCGTAAGCTGACGACGCAGATCAACATCGAAGGCGATCCGCACCTGTGGGACGACTTCGCATTCGCAACGCGCGACGGGCTGATCCCGGCCGTGAAGCAGGCCGAAGGCGCGGAAGGCAAGCCGTACGGCGTCGACGGGCAGTTCGCGCTGATCGACTTCGATTTCTCGCTGCTCAAGGAAAAGCAGGACGTGCCGGCAAGCGAAGTCGAGCGAGCCCGCGCGCAGGCGTGAGCGGCCTTCCCGTTCGACGAATCGACAACGCAAGGAGTGCAGGATGCTGTTTCATGTGGAAATGACCGTCCGTCTGCCGACGGACATGGATCCGGTCAAGGCGGCCACGCTGAAGGCGGAAGAAAAGGCGATGTGCCAGCGGCTGATGAACGAAGGTGTCTGGCGTCATCTGTGGCGGATCGCCGGGCAGTATGCGAACGTCAGCATCTTCGACGTCGAGAGCGTGCAGCAACTGCATGACCTGCTGAGCCAGTTGCCGCTGTTCCCGTATATGGAGATGGAAGTGCGCGCGCTGTGCCGGCATCCGTCTTCGGTGCGGGAAGACGATCGGTAAGCAGGCGATCGAGTTCCGGCAAGACGGGCGGCCCGCGATTGCATCGCGGGCCGCCCGTTTCGTTTCGTCATCCGCCGGGGTGGATCGGGTTGCCGCGCGGCCGGCTTCCGCGCATCCGTCGCGCCGATCTCCGGAAACGGCTCGATTCGTGCGCAGGTGTCGATATGCCCGCGCGCCGCTTTCCCGAGCGGGCCCGCCATGCGTCATCAATACGCGTGCGCCAGATGCGCGGCAAACCCCACCGTCCCCGGCACGATCTCCTCCTTCAGCGTCAACGCCGGAATCTCGTAATCGCCCGCGTTCTGTCGCCGGAACGGAATCGGCTGCGTGGTCCACAACGCATCGAGGCGCTTGCCGAGCGCCGCACGCGTTTCGTCGAAGCGCGCGTCGTTCATCTTGCCCGTCCGGTAGATCACGAACGGCGGCAGCACGTCGAACCCCGGGTAATACAAGATCCCGTGCTGGATCGGAAACAGCACGTCGTCGATCGGCCCGTTGATGCCGCGCGGGCTGTAGTGCGATTCCCACCCGCCTGCCGTGACGATCAGCATCGCCCGCTTGCCGGCCAGCGCCCCTTCGCCGTAGCGGTTGCCCCAGCGCGTCTCCGAATGCTCGCCGACGCCATACGCAAAACCGTACGCATACACACGCTCGACCCAGCCCTTCATGATCGCCGGCATCGAGAACCACCACAGCGGAAACTGCAGGATCACCGCGTCGGCCCACTTCAGCTTCTCCTGCTCGCGCGCGATATCTTCGCTTTGCGTGCCGGCCGCGAATGCGTGCTTCGAGTCGAGCGACGGATCGAACCGCGCGTCGGGTGCGCGACCGGTCACGTCGTTCGCGTCGAACGCCGCCTTCCAGTTCATCGCATACAGATCCGTCACCTGCACCGCGTGGCCGGCCGCTTCGAGATGCTCGACGGCAAAGTCGCGCAGCGCGCCGTTCAGCGAGCGCGGTTCGGGATGGGCATAAACGATCAGCACATTCATGTTCGTCACTCCTTTGATTGAATGACTACAGGATGCCGCCGTCGAAGGTATATTTGAAATGAATTCCTGATATTCCAGGTATAGCCATGAATAATCTCAGACGACTCGACCTGAACCTGCTCGTCACGCTGGACGTGCTGCTCGCCGAGCACAACGTCACGCGCGCGGCCGAGAAACTGAACATGTCGCAGCCGTCGGTGAGCGTGCAGTTGCAAAAACTGCGCGACCTGTTCGGCGATCCGCTGCTGTTGCCGGGGCCGCGCGGGATGCGGCCGACCGCGCGCGCGGAAACGCTGCGCGAGCCGTTGCGCGATGCGCTCGAAGCCGTCGAGCGCGCGGTGGTTCCGGCCACACCGTTCGATCCGGCGACCGCGACGAACACGTGGCGCGTGGCCGCGACCGACTACGGCGAATCGACGATCGTGCTGCCCGCGCTGCACACGCTGCGCTCGGCCGCGCCCGGTACGCGGCTCGCCGTCGTCGAACTCGCGCCGCCGCGCATCGAGCAGGATGCCGAACGAAACGGCATCGACCTCGCCTTTCATACGACGGAAGGGTCGCCGGCCGGCATGCGGCGCCTGCCGCTGTTCGTCGAGCGTTACGTGCTCATCGGCCGCGCCGGGCATCCGAAGCTGAAGCGGCGCCCGACGCTCGCGCAGTTCGGCACGCTCGAACACGTGATCGTGTCGCCCGATGGCGGCGGCTTCTTCGGCGTGACGGACGAAGCGCTCGCGAAGGTCGGGGCCGTGCGGCGCGTCGTGCTGTCCGTACCGCACTTCCTGTTCGTGATGTCGGCGGTCGCGAGCACCGATCTCGTCGCGATGCTGCCCGAGCGACTGGTGCGCGATGTGCCTGCGCTGCGTGTGGTGGACGCACCGGTCGAGGTGCCCGGCTATGAAATGTCGATGCTGTGGCACGAGCGCGTGCATCGCGATCCGGCACACCGGTGGCTGCGGGAGACCATCGCGGCGGCGGTCTGACACGGCCCGGTTGCCGGACGGCTGCCATCTGCTGTCATCGGGGGCTTGAAAGTGCGCCGATCACTGTATATATTTACAGTGTTTCTGCGTCATTTGACCCGAATTCCGTCCCCCGAGACGGTCTTTAGTGAGGCGACCATGTTTCAGTCATCCGCATTCGATCCCGAGCAACCCGGCTTCAATCCCGTCCACTTCGAGCGCGCCGCGCGGCAGGCGGTCGTCGATCTTCAGCGTGTCGTCGGCGGCCCCGCGCAGCGGGCGCTCGGCTTGCGGCGCCGCAGCCATCCGGCCGCCGTCCGCACGATGAGCTGGCAGGCGCTGCTGAATGTCGAGGAGCTGGCGTTCTCGAACTCCGGCTTCCTGAACCGCAACGATCCGACGGTCGTCGACGCCTTCATCCGGCTGCGCGACAGCCGGATGGTCGCCGCGGACGTCGAGGAAGCCGTCGACTGGAAGCGCGACGACGACGATTTGCCCGCCGTTTACCTGATCGTCAAGGCGATGCTGGAAGCGGAAGAGCGCGAGACGCAACACGCCGAGATGGAGTGACGGCGGCGACGCGCGGCCGCACCGTTACAGCCGCGCCGCGAGGCGCGCCCCCTGATCGATCGCGCGCTTCGCGTCGAGTTCGGCGGCCAGTTCCGCGCCGCCGATCAGGTGCACGGAACGCCCGGCCGCCTGCAACGGCGCGAGCAACGCGCGCTGCGGCTCCTGCCCCGTGCAGAGCACGATCGTGTCGGCTTCGATCAGCTCGTGATCGGTGCGCTGCTCGCCGTACGACACGTGCAGCCCGCGCGCATCGATCAATTCGTAGTTCACGCCGCCGATCATCTTCACCTGCTTCATCTTCAGCGTCGCGCGGTGAATCCAGCCGGTCGTCTTGCCGAGCCCCTTGCCGAGCGGCGCGGCCTTGCGCTGCAGCAGCGTCACTTCACGCGCGGGCGCCGTGACCTGCGCCCGCGTCACGCCGCCGCGCGTCGCGGCCGGGTCGGTCACGCCCCACTCGGCCTTCCATTCTTCCAGATCGAGCGCCGGCGATTCGCCGTCCTGCACCAGATACTCGGCGACATCGAAGCCGATCCCGCCCGCCCCGACCACCGCGACACGCCGTCCAACCGGCTGCCTGCCCGCGAGCACGTCGATGTAGCTGAGCACGTTCGGCCCGTCCTGCCCCGGAATCTTCGGGTCGCGGGGCGCGACGCCCGTTGCGAGCACGATTTCGTCGTAGCCGCCCGCGATCAGGTCGCTTGCGTCGACGCGGCGGTTCAGGTGCAGGTTCACGCCGGTCAGCTCGACCTGGCGGCCGAAGTAGCTCAGCGCTTCGTGAAACTCCTCCTTGCCCGGAATCCGCTTGGCCATGTTGAACTGGCCGCCGATCTCGGCCGCGCCGTCGAACAGGTCGACCCGATGGCCGCGCTGCGCGAGCACGGTCGAGCACGCGAGCCCGGCCGGCCCCGCGCCCACCACAGCGATGCGCTTCGGCTGCGGCGCGAGCGTGTATTTCAGTTCCGTCTCGTGGCATGCACGCGGATTCAGCAGGCACGACGCGATCTTGTTCTTGAACGCGTGATCGAGACACGCCTGGTTGCAGCCGATACAGGTGTTGATCTCGTCGGCGCGGCCCTGTGCGGCCTTGATCACGAACTCGGCATCCGCGAGCAGCGGGCGCGCCATCGACACCATGTCCGCGCAGCCGTCCGCGAGGATCTGCTCGGCCACTTCGGGGCGATTGATCCGGTTGGTGGTCACGAGCGGAATGCCGACCTCGCCCTTCATCTTCTTCGTCACCCACGCGAACGCGCCGCGCGGTACCGACGTCGCGATCGTCGGCACGCGCGCCTCGTGCCAGCCGATCCCCGTGTTGATGATCGTCGCGCCCGCGCGCTCGACGGCCTTCGCGAGCTGCACGGTTTCGCTCCAGTCGCTGCCGTCCGGAATCAGGTCGAGCATCGACAGCCGGTAGATCAGGATGAAATCGCGGCCGACCGCTTCGCGTGTGCGTTCGATGATCTCGATCGGCAGCCGGATGCGGTTCTCGTACGACCCGCCCCACTGGTCGGTGCGCTTGTTCGTATGCATCGAGATGAACTGGTTGATCAGGTAGCCTTCGGAGCCCATGATCTCGACGCCGTCGTAACCGGCTTCACGCGCGAGCTTCGCGCAACGGACGAACGCGCGGATCTGCCGCTCGACCCCGCGCGCGCTCAGTTCGTGCGGCGCGAACGGCGAAATCGGCGACTTGATCTTCGACGGCGCGACCGCGAACGGGTGATAACCGTAGCGGCCCGTATGGAGGATCTGAAGCGCGATCTTGCCGTCCTCTGCGTGCACGGCGCCGGTGATCTCGCGATGGCGTCGCGCGGCGGCCGACGTCATCAGCGTGCCGCCGAACGGCTTGGTCCAGCCGGCCACGTTCGGCGCGAAGCCGCCCGTCACGATCAGGCCCACGCCGCCGCGCGCGCGTTCGGCGAAATATTCGGCGAGCCGCGGCAGCGTCTTGCGGCTGTCCTCGAGGCCCGTGTGCATCGAGCCCATCAAGACGCGGTTCTTCAGCGTCGTGAAGCCGAGATCGAGCGGCGCGAGCAGGTAGGGAAAGGGTGTCGTCATGATGATCGTGCCAGTAAGCGATGCGTGACATCGTAGGCGCGCGCCGCCTTGAACGTGAGGGGGCAAACAGCCATAATGCTTGTCATTTCCGGCCAAAACGACATGACTTCCCCTCTCGCCAAGGATCGCCTCGGGCTGCGCCGGCCGACGATTCCGGTCGCCTACACGCGCCTGCTCCTGCAGGCGCTGGCCGCGCGCGGTGTCGACCTGGCCGCCGTGCGCGCCGGCACGGGCCTGCGCGATGCAGTGCTGGCCGAACCGGACGCGCGCGTCGCGCCGTCGCAATGGGGGCGGCTCGTGCTCAATGCGATCGAGATCGGCGGCGATCCGGGCATCGGGCTCGCGTTCGGGCTGCTGCTGAAGCCGACCGTGCACGGCTTTCTCGGCTACGCGACCCTGACCGCGCGGGACATCCGCGAGGCGCTATCCGTCACGCAGCGCTACTTCCGGATGCGCAACCGCCAATATCGCCTGACCTATGAAGAAGACGAACGCGGCGCGACGCTCGAACTGCACGGCGTGCAGGCGAGCCCCGTGCTGCAGCATCACGTGATGTTCGAATTCGTGCTGACCGGGCTCGCGCAGAACATCTCGCAATGGGCCGGGCGCGCGTCGCCGCCGATCGCGCTGCAATTCACGTGGCCGGAGCCGCCCTATTTCGCACGCTATCGCGACCAGTTGCCGCCGGTCGAATTCGGCTGCGCGGCCAACGCGCTGTGGATCGCGCGCGACGTGCTCGACTGGCCGCTGCCGCTCGCCGACGAAGTCGCGCACCGGCAGGCGCTCGTGCAGGTGGAGCGTGAGTATGCGCAGGTGCGCCAGGAGGAAGGCGATCTGGTCGAACGCGTGCGTGCGGAGCTGGCACGCGGGGCCGGCGATTACCCGGGGCCGGAGACGCTCGCCGATGCGCTGCTCGTGTCGACACGCACGCTGCGGCGCCGGCTCGAGGAAGCCGGGTCGAGCTATCGGCAGTTGCTCGACGAAGCGCGGTTTCGCGACGCGAAGCAGTTGCTCGCCGCGTCGGATCTCGACCTGAAGACGATCGCCGAGCGGCTGCAATTCACCGACCCGGCGAATTTCACGCGCGCGTTCCGGCGCTGGGCCGGGCAGACGCCGAGCGCCTATCGGGAGGCGGCTGCGGGCACGGCACGCGACTGATGCAGGGCCGCGACCGGCACGAGGTGCCGGCCCGCGATTTCATCGGTATGATCAATCCCACGCCCAAGCGGCGCCGACCGGCGCACTCTCCCGCCCCATGCCCAATCACACCACGCTGATCGAGTCGACGATCGACCGTATCGATACGAACCTCGTCCGGATCGCGGCCGACATCAGGAAGGCGCCGCTTTATCGCCTGACGATGCAGAACGCCTGCTACTTCATCGCCGCCGACGATTTCGACGCAGAGGCGTTCAAGCAGATCGATCGATTGAAGCCCGGGATGGCCGTGCGCGCGTGCATCTTCAACGATCGCGGCCGTCACCGGATCGCGTGGCTCAGAAGCAGCGACCTGGCGATCGCGCCTTACGATGCGCTCGGACAAAAGAGCCGCAACCTGACGCTGCTCACATGGGCATCGATCGTCTTCGTGCTGAGCCTGCTGATCGGTGCCGCCGTGTTCAGATCGGGCTGGGCGTTCGTCGGCGCCCTGGCCTTGCTCGCGAGCATCATCAGCCTGCTGGGCATCCTGCTCGCGATCGCGGGGCTGTCCGATCTGGTGTTCCGGCCTCAGCGTCGCGAGGCGCAGGAAAAGTGGCGGTACGAACCCGCCGGGTTCACGATGGAACGGAGCAACGGATGACCGGTCGCGCCATGCAAATCGCATCCGGCCGCGTGACGTCCGTCAGCCAGAAGACGATCACTACGCAGGTCTGGAGCAACAATCTCGGCTGGACGACGCAAGGCATCGAGGAGATCGCGCTGCAGCTCGACACGTTCGACGCGCCGCTCACGCTCGTGACCAGCGCCACGCGCAGCCTGTTCCTCGTCGCGGGCGATCGGCTGGAGGTGGCGTACGCCGAAGGCCCGGATCGCACGGCCATCTACGGCATCCACAACGCGACCGACGCCTCGGTGTATCTGGTTCGACCCGCGAAAGTCGCCGCGGCCCGCATCGATGTGTTCGCGACGCTATTCCTGCTGGTCGCCTTCGTCTTCATTCTCGGCATCATGTCCGCGGTGTCGCGCAGCCTCGACGGGATGCTCGACACGTTCGCGTGGTTCGCCGGGGGCGCGATCGGGTTCTTCCTGCTGAGCACGATCCTGCGCACCGTGTTCGGCGTGATCGTGTGGCCCGAGATCCGGCGGCTCAGGCAGCCCGGCGGCAAGCGCGAGATGAACGCCGCAAGGCAGGCGCTGTCGCTCGCGAACGACGATACGCCGAACATCCGTTTTCTCTGACGCGATACGCACGCGCCGCGTCAGCAGCCGACGACGATCCGCGCCCCACCGTCCCCCTCGCCCGCCTCGATCCGCACCTCGCCCGTCGCGGCGACGATCGCGTCGTACACGTCATCGGTCACGCACACCACCGGCACCGCGATCGCATACAGCTCGGCCGCCACGATCGCGCCGATCGAGATGATCAGGTCGCGCTCCTTCAGCACGATCCCGACCGGCCCCGTGCCGTTGCGCACGGCTTCCGCGAGCACGCTGCTGCTCGAACTCGAGCCCTTCGCGTGCGGCATCACCATCACCTTGCCGGCGAGGCTCGCACCGGCCTGCGGATGCCCGCGATCGACGATCTTTCCCGCGCCCGAATCGTAGCCGCCCCAGAAACTGAGCGGCTTGTCGAGCACGAACGCGCGTGCGCATGCGCTGCCCGGCACGAGCGTGTCGCCCGTCAAGCCCTTGCCCGTCGTTTCAGTCATCGAATCGCACCTTTCCTTCGAACGCCGACCGCACGCATTCGCGCATGCTGCCGTACGCGACCGTCACGCCGATGTTCGCGGGCGCATACGACGCCCATTTCCCCGAATTGGTCATCACCAGCCCTGACAGTTGCTTCATCACCGGCGTGATGTATGTGCAGGTGTCGACGACGATCTGAATGCCGCGCGCGGCGAATTTTTCCGCGAGGCCGGCTTCCTCCAGCTCCCACAAGATGAAGCGGCTCGTGTTCACGTAGAAATCGCAGGCCGGCTTGCCGTCGAACGCGTCGAGCAAGGTGCCGAGCGTGCGGAATTCGGCCAGCGAGAAATGCGGCGTGCCGAGCGCCACCGCGACGAGTGCGTCGCCGGCCGCGCCGTGGTTCAGCGTGCGGCGAATCTCGTCGAGGTCGGCCATCGCGACGTCGACCGTGCGTTGCGCCGCCTGCCCGCGCAACGCGGCGTCGAGCGTCGGCGCCTCGGGTGTGATGCCCACCGCATGGAACAGCGCGACGGCGCCGCTCGAGGCGGCCGCCGCGCCCAGCGCCTTGAGTTCGTCTTCGGTGGTATCCGCCGGCAGCCCGACGATCGCCGGCACGACCGCGCCCGCGATCCTGCCGATCAGCAGACCGAGCGCGGCGAAATAAATGTCGCGCGACAGCAGGCGGCTGAAGTCCGGCGCGTTGAACACGATCCGCGCGGCGCGGTTCGCTTCGACATGCAGCCCCGCATACGGCGCGCGCCCGGTGATCGCGGCAGCCAGGTCGAGAAAATCGCCATACCGGCTGGTGCGCGCACCGAGCACCGAGTTCGCGAACACGATCGCGTTCGATTCGGCCCACGCGATCTGCTCGCCTTTCGCGGGACGATTCTTCAGTTGATACGGCGCGCACGTGAAGCTCGATTCGCAGCCGAGTTGCAGATGCGCGTCCATCAGGCGCTGCGCGTCGCGCTGGATCGTGCGGTCGCCGTGGTACAGCTCGGGATGGATCAGGTCGAGCGACCCGACGTTCAGCGTGGTCGGCACCGCGACCTTCGCGCCGGTGTCGACGAAATATTCGACGAAGTCGAGGCTCGTCTGGCCGTGGTACAGGCAGCCGTCGATATGCGCGGACGTGATGTCGATCAGGTGCGGCGCGGACATCACCTGCGCCGTGCGTGCGACGATCCGCATCGCGCGCGCGACGCCATCGCCGTAATCCCCGCGCAGCATGGCGCTGTCGCGGTCACTCAACTGCAGCATCGGTTGCTCCTCTGACGCGTGCCGGCGGCGCCGGCCCGTGAAATCCGTCAGGGGACTCTACAACTGGAAATAAAAACTGTCCAGATCCGCGCCGATCCGGACAGTTTAAAAACCAATTTCAGCCATATAGCGTCACCGAAGTGGGCAATGGCTCGAATTCCGCTCCAGTTTGCCGCCGGTTCGTCTAGCGTTCCGCGGTCACGCTGAACAGCTCGTCGCGCAGCGCCTTCGCGCGGTCGCGTCCGAACTGCGTCTCGAATTCGTCCTGCGCAGCCTGCCACGCAACCAGCGCCCGCGCGAACGTGCGCTCGCCCGGCTTCGTGAGGCTCAACGCGTGCGCACGCGCATCGTGCTCAGACGCGGCCGTCGCGACGAAGCCGTCGCGCTGCAGCGGCTTCAGCGCACGCAGCAGCGTCGTGCGATCCATCACGAGGCTATCGGCGAGTTCGCTCATCAGCAGGCCGGGCCTGCGCGTCAGGTTCGACATGATCGAGAACTGGGCGGGCGTGACGCCAACCGGGGCCAGATGGCGTTCGTACAGTTGCGTGACGAAGCGCGCCGCCTGACGCAGCGCGAGACAGTTGCACGCCTGGGCAATCGAGGTGTCGTTCATGCCTCGCAATTTATATGTGCATATGCATAAAGTCAATGTACACTCCGCCGTAACCAGGCCGGCGGCCGGCCCTCGCGTCAAGGAGACGGACATGGACTACATCGACAAGCTGCGGATCTTCCGGTCGGTGGTGGAGCTGCGCAGCTTCACGCGCGCAGCCGACATGCTCGGCCTCGCCCGGCCTGTCGTGTCGCGCGCGGTCGCGGATCTCGAAGCGCGCTTCGGCAGCCGGCTGCTGCACCGGACCACGCGCCAGGTGTCGCTGACCGAAACCGCCGAGCGCATCTACGAGCGCTGCGCGGCCGTGCTGGACGAGCTCGACTCGCTCGAAGCGGAAGCGCAGTCGCCGACGCGCGAGCCCGAAGGCCTGTTGCGGCTCGTCGCGCACACGACGGCCGCGCTGAACCGGCTGGTGCCGCTGATCGCCGGCTTCAAGGCCGCGCACCCGAAGGTGCGCCTCGACGTGACGCTGACCGAGCGCCCGGTCGATCTCGTCGGCGAAGGCTACGACATCGGCATCGTCGTGCCGTACATGCTGACGAGCGAAACGACCGTCGTGCGGCTGGTCGAACGCATTCCGGTCGTGATCGTCGCGACACCCGCGTACCTGCGCGCGCATTCGCATCCCCAAACGCCGGCCGATCTGGCCGACCATCCGTTCGTGCCGATGTCGCCGTCGCTGCGGCGGCCCGCCTTGTCGTTCCGCATCGACGGCGACACGCTGACCGTGCCGTTCCGCTTCGACATCTCGTCGAACAGCCCCGTCTTCAACCGCGAAATGGTGATGCACGACTTCGGCATCGGCGTCGTGCCGAAAACGCTCGTCGGGGACGAACTCGCGTCGGGCGCGCTCGTGCAGCTGCTGCCGGACGCCGATCTCGTCGATGCCTTCGTCGAGATCAAGCTCGCGTACGCGAACCGCGCGCTGCTGCCCGCGAAGGTCAAGGCGTTCATCGACTACACGGCCGCCTACTGCGACCGCGAAGGCTGGATCGTTCCGGCTGCGGCCTGACGCCGATTGATACAGCCGTGACAACAATCTGATCCTGCGCCTCCGCTCGCTTCACGCCGTATTGCCACCTAACATGTGCACATGCACAAGACCACGCTCACCGACGATGATTGCTTTGCGGTCCGGCAAGCCGCCCGCCGGATCTCGCAGTTCTACGAGCGCTATCTGTCGCGGGCGGGCGTCACGCCGTCGCAATACAGCATTCTCGCGCTGCTGCGCGACCAGCCCGGCCTGACGATGGCGACCTTGTCGAGCGTGCTGGTGATCGAACGCACCGCGCTGCTGCGCGCGCTCAAGCCGCTCGTCGGCGCGGCGCTGGTGGCGGGCCGGATCGAGCCGCCGTGCCGCGGCCAGACGTTCGCACTCACCGAGCACGGCGAAACCAAGGTCGCCGATGCGCACGTGCACTGGCTCGCCGCGCAGGAAGCATTCGAGCGGTGTTTCGGGTCGGCGCAGGCGGCCCGCCTCAGAGACGAATTGTTCCGGATCACGCACAACCTGCCGGAACGCTGATTGACGACTTCCCCGACGGACGGCACGCCGTCTTTCGTTTTTATACGTGCATATACATAGGTGAATCGATGGAAACGACCCAAGCCGCTGCCGCGTCACGCGAAGCAGCCACAACCGACCAACCCGCGAAGCAACAGCGCCGCGTGCCGTGGATGCGCATCGCGGTGGGTGCCGTCATCGTCGTCGTGGCCGCCGCCGCGCTCGACTGGCTGTTCGTGCTGCGCTTCCAGGAAAGCACCGACGATGCCTATGTCGGCGGCGACGTGACGGTGCTCGCGCCGAAGGTCAACGGCTTCGTCGACAAGATCCTCGTGACCGACAACCAGCGCGTGAAGGCCGGCGACGTGCTCGTGCAGCTCGATGCACGCGACTACGACGCGAAGCTCGCACAGGCCAGCGCCGAAGTCGACAGCGCGCGCTCCGCCGTGACCGAACTCGAGGCGAAGCAGCAACTGCAATATGCGGTGATCGGACAGCACGCAGCGGACAAGAATGCTTCGTCGGCCGAGCTGACGCGCGCCGCATCGGATCGTGTGCGCTATCGCGAGCTCGTGAAATCCGACGCGGTGTCGAACCAGATCGTCGAACGCGCGGACGCCGATTACTCGAAGGCCGGCGCCGCCGTCGAACGCAGCGACGCCGCGCTGCTCGCGTCGAAGCGGCAGCTCGACGTGCTCGGCGCGCAGCTCGCCGACGCGCGGGCGCGCGTGAACACCGCGGTTGCCGCGCAGCGCGTCGCCGCGCTCAACGTCGAATACACGACGATCCGCTCGCCGGTCGACGGTTACGTCGGCAATCGCACGGGCCGCGTCGGGATGCTCGCGAACGTCGGCGTGCCGCTGCTGACGATCGTGCCGGCTTCCGGACTGTGGATCGACGCGAACTTCAAGGAAGACCAGCTTCGCAAGATGCACGCGGGCGATCGCGTCGACGTGTCGCTCGATGCGTCGAGCACGCGCCTGCACGGCCGCGTCGACAGCCTCGCGCCCGCGACCGGCGCGACCTTCAGCGTGCTGCCGCCCGAGAACGCGACCGGCAACTTCACGAAAATCGTCCAGCGCGTGCCCGTGCGCGTGCATCTCGATCCGCAGCCGGGCCTCGAGCACGTGCTGCGCCCCGGCCTGTCCGCGGTCGTGACCGTGCATACCGGCCGCGCGAACTGAACGGGAGACGACGATGACCACCGCGTTTTCCGGCGACCCGGCGTCGCAACCGACGAAGCAGCGCGTCTTCGCCTTCGCGCTGATGTGCGTCGGCTTCTTCATGGCGACGCTCGACATCCAGATCGTCGCGTCGTCGCTGCGCGACATCGGCGGCGGCCTGTCCGCCAGCCAGGACGAACTGTCGTGGGTGCAGACGGCCTACCTGATCGCCGAGATCATCGTGATCCCGATGTCGGGCTGGCTGTCGAAGGTGATGTCGACGCGCTGGCTGTTCGTCGCGTCGGCCGTCGGCTTCACGATCACGAGCATGCTGTGCGGGCTCGCGTGGGACATCAACTCGATGATCCTGTTTCGCGGGCTGCAGGGCGCGCTCGGCGCCGCGATGATCCCGACCGTGTTCACCACCGCGTTCGTGCTGTTCCCGGGCCGGCAGCGGCTGATCGCGTCGACGACCATCGGCGCGCTTGCGTCGCTCGCGCCGGCGATCGGCCCCGTGATCGGCGGCTGGATCACCGATCAATGGTCGTGGCACTGGCTGTTCTACCTGAACCTCGTACCGGGCATCGCGGTGGCCGCACTCGTGCCGCGCTACGTGCATATCGACGAACCCGACCTGAGCCTCATCAAGCGCGGCGACTACCTCGGCATCGTGCTGATGTCGGGTTTCCTCGGCTGCCTCGAATACGTGCTGGAGGAAGGCCCGCGCAAGAACTGGTTCGGCGACGATGCGATCGTGATCTGCGCGTGGATCTCGGGCATCTGCGGCTTCCTGTTCCTCGTGCATGCGCTGACCGCGAAAGATCCGATCGTCGACCTGCGCGCGCTCGCCGTGCGCAACTTCGGGATCGGCAGCCTGCTGTCGTTCGTGACCGGCATCGGGATCTTCGTGACCGTGTTCCTGACGCCGCTGTTTCTCGCGCAGGTGCGCGCATTCAGCTCGCTGCAGATCGGCATCGCGCTGCTGTCGGTCGGTGCGTTCCAGTTGGTCGCGCTCTGCGCGTATGCGTTCGCCGCGCGCTTCTTCAGCCTGCGTGCGCTGCTCGTGTTCGGGCTGATCTGTTTCGGCCTCGGCTGCTACCTGTACACGCCGATCACGCACGACTGGGGCTGGCGCGAATTGCTGCTGCCGCAGGCGCTGCGCGGCATCGGCCAGCAGTTCAGCGTGCCGCCGATCGTCACGATGGCGCTCGGCTCGCTGCCGCAGTCGCGGCTGAAATCGGCGAGCGGCCTGTTCAACCTGATGCGCAATCTCGGCGGGGCGATCGGCATCGCGGTGAGCGCGACGATGCTCAACGACCGGCTGAATTTTCACTACCTGCGGCTGAACGAGCACGTGAGCGCCGGCGAGCCGCAGATCGCGTCGCTGCTCGATCGACAGGCCGCGTACTGGGGCTCCGTCGCAGGCAATACGCTGAATACCGCGCAGGCCGGGCTGGCGAACCTGCATCGGCTGATCTATCGAGAGGCGCTGACGCTCACTTATGCGGATGCGTATTACGTGCTGTCGCTGTGTTTCGTCGTCGCGCTGTTTGCCGTCGTGTTTTCCAAACCCATTACGTTGAACGCGCCGCCGCCGGACGCGCACTGAGGCCAGGGTCATCATCATGAAAAAGCTACTCGTCGCGCTGGCTGTCAGCGCATTCGCCGCCGGGTGCGCGGTGCAGCCCGCGCAGCATCCGGTGCTGTCCGAATCCGTCCAGACGCTCGCACCCGCCGCATGGGATACCGACGTGCCGCGCACGGATATCGACGCGGCCGCCTGGTGGGCGCAATTCCACGATCCCGTGCTCGACCGGCTGATCGCGGTCGTGCTCGACGGCAACCTCGATCTGCAGGCCGCCGCCGAACGCGTGAAGCAGGCGCAGGCGCTGACCGTGCAGAAGCGCGCGGTGCTGCTGCCCGAACTCGACGCGACCGCGCATGCGGCCGACGCACGCCAGAACACGCCACCGCCGCTCGGTTATGTGCGGCAGGCCGGCGCGGGGCTCGCGCTGAGCTGGTCGCCCGACGTGTTCGGCGGCGAGCGGCTCGACCTGCTCGCCGCGCAGGCGGAACTCGTCGGCCAGAAGCATGCGGAAGATGCGATGCGGCTCGCGCTCGCAGCGGATGCGGCGTCCGCGTATGTCGATCTGCGTTGGGCACAGCAGGAACTGAAGATCCTTCAGGACAACGCGAAGATCCGCCAGCATGCGCTCGAACTCACGCGCAAGCGACAGGCGTTCGGGCTGTCGACGGAACTCGACGTCACGCGTGCGCAGAACCAGCTCGACGCGCTCGAAGCGCGGATTCCGCCGACGCAGGCGCAGATCTCGCATCAGCTCAATCTCATTGCCGTGTATTCGGGGCGCACGCCGGAATCGGTCGATCGGCTCGTGCTCGCGCAGGCCGGCGACATTCCCGCACCGCCGGCTGGCGCGCCTGGTACGCTGCCTTCGCAGGCGTTGCTGCGGCGGCCCGATGTGCTGACTGCGTATGCGCAGGTCGAGCGGCGGGCGGCGCAAGTCGGCGTGGCGAAGGCCGAGCGGTATCCGAAGTTTTCGTTGAACCTGACGGACGGGATTCTCGCGGCTTCCTATCTCGGGTTGCCGACGTTGACCGACAACCTGTTCAGCGCGGCGTTGAGCGCGACGAGCCCGATCTTCAATGCAGGTCGGATTACGGCCGATATCTCGCAGAGCGAAAGCCGGATGCGCGAGTCGGAACTCGGGTTGCGGCAGACGATGCTGCAGGCGTTGCGGGAAGTCGAGGATGCACGCGCGAATCTCGTCAGCACCGATGAGGCGACGCGGCGGCTCGATAGTGCGCTCGCTGCGTCGGACAAGGCGCTCGGGCTGGCGAATCAGCTCTACAAGGGTGGCGCGACGGATTTTCTGGATGTGCTGTCGGCGCAGGAGGTGTATCTGCGGGATTCGGATTCGCTCAACCAGGTCAGGCGCGAGCATGCGCTGGCGGCGGTCGCGCTTTATCGGTCGCTTGGGGGCGGGTGGAGCAGGAACGACGCGGCGGGAGGGCCGACGGTGGAGGCGGTGGCGAAGAACTGAACGTGATCACGATACGACGCCGGCTTCAACACTTGCCGGCGTCCCGCTCGTCAACCGCACGACCCCAGACATCTGACCGACGACAACGCGATCAGGTAAACCGCCAGCCACGCAATGCCCAGCCCCGCGATGACGGTGACGATACGCGTGATGAGCTTGTGCCAGAACCGGATCGCAGCGAACACTCCCGCCGCCAGCAGGAGCCCGATGAGGATCGGGCCGAGCACGTTCATCGCAGCGTTACCGATCCAGCGCCAGCTTCGCGCCGAGCCCCAACAGAATCGTCCCCATCACCGCATCGATCGGCTTACGCAGTTTCGCGTAACCCGTCTGCACGCGGTTCGTCGAGAACAGCACGGCCACCGTGCAGAACCATGTCAGCGATACGGCGACGACCACGGCCAGCGTCGCGCCATGCACCCATGCCGGCGCATGCGCGGGCAGCAGCGTGACGAACAGGCTGCCGAAGAACGCGGCGGCCTTCGGGTTGGTCAGGCCGACCAGCAGCCCTTTCCGGTATGCATGCACGCCGCCGCGAACGATCGGCTGGCTTGCCGCTTCAGCCTGCCGTGCCGACTGGCGCAGGCCCGACAGCGTTCTGATGCCCAGGTAAATCAGGTAAGCCGCACCGGCGATGCGGATCGCCTCGTACAGCCACGCGAGCTTCGCGACGATCAGCCCGAGCCCGAAAATCGCCATCGCCGCCCACACGGCATGCGACGACGCAATGCCCGACGCGGCCAGCAAACCCGCACGGCGATTGCCGAGCGCATGGGACGAAACAGCGATCAGGTCGGGGCCGGGGCTGACGCACGCCAGCAACATCACGCCGCCGACTGCGGCGAGTTGGGGAAGATAGCTCATGGCGGTTCGTGAGGATTCAGGTGAGGAGGAATGCCGGCTTACTCTAGCACGCCGATTCTGGTTGCATGCGGGACGATCTGAAACGCGGCGCGCCGGCAGCCACATACTTTCCCTCGTGCCGCCGCCGCGGGCCTTGCAACCGCGTATTACAGGGGCGGGCGCGTCGGCAGGCTCCGCGTGGATCGATACGGTGTGTGCGACAAATTAGCCGCCGCTTGAAAGGCGATGTTCGAAGTTTTGTCTGCGCTGCGGCGGTTAGTCAGACGGCGTCGGGCCAGCGGTAGCCGATCACTTCGTTCAACGGGTACGCGAGTTCGCGCACCTCTTCCAGTTGATTGCCGCCAAACAGATGTACGTGCTCGTCGTCGTGACGCAGGTAGAAACCGACATGCCCTTTCCAGCTCGCGGGATCGTCGCGCGTCAGGATCGCGATGCAGCCGTACACAGGGCGCTCCAGCGGCCGGCCCCATTCGAGCCACGAACGCGCGAGCGCGGAGCCCGTCCCGCGAATGCCGGCGTGCGTCATGCACCAGTTGACGAACGACGAGCACCAGGAAATCTTGTCGTCGTAGCCGACCAGGTTCGTCTGGTTGTTGTATTCGACGATGCGCGGATTGATGCTGCCGGGCGGATGGCGGCGGATGCCGAGTTCCGCCATCGCGACGGGCATCCAGGGCGGGTGGGCGGTGTCCGGTTTGCTCTCGGGGTTGAATGCGGTCACGTCGTTCTCGGGCGAGTGTGATGTGCGGTCAATCTTCGCACGAATGATGCGAGGCGACGAGCACCTGTACGCGTGGCCTCGCGTTGTACGAGCGCGTTCAAGTGCCTGACGACCATGCTCGGCGACAGGCCAGCTTCGGAACCGGGAGAGCGTGGTGCGCCGATCGAATCGAAGCGTAACGAATCGATCGCGCGCGAGGGTTGGACGCGCCTTGTCGTGCGCGCCCGGGTGACTCACCTGCGTTGGGTGTCGGGTACCGCGGCGTTACCTTTAACCGCGTGTGTCGATCCAGCGACGTGCCCAGCGAGCCGAGTGCCGCAGTGCCTGCGCTTCGCTCGCGAAGTAATCGAGCGAATAGAACTGGTAGCGGCCTTCCGCGGGTGTGCTGTCGGTACGTTCGAGCACCAGGTTGGATGAAAAACTACCGTCGGGCAAACGATGCGCCGAGGGTTGGACGGCATAGCCGTTGTATTGTTGAATTCGTTTGTTTTGCATTTTTAATTTTAATCATGTTCGAGTGCGCGCATGCCGTGCGCAATATGCACGGACGCGTCGATTCAAAGCTATTGCAAGCTGAATCTGAAGCTTTCGGAAAGCGAAAGTGAGGCGTTGCTGCCGGAGGGGGGAATGAAGTGCAACGAGGCGTGTGGCGCTTGGCGAGCTGCTGAATGAACAGATGCAGCTAAGAGCAATCGCGCCAACTTCAGGAGACGAAGCTCCGTGGGGGTGTCGCTGCGACCCGGCGTCCGTCGTGGGAGGCCGGGCCCTTCAAACTTTACAGCGGCGTGATGTTGGCCGCTTGCAGACCCTTCGGGCCCTGCTTCGTTTCGAAGCTCACTTTCTGGTTTTCAGCCAGCGTCTTGAAGCCGTCGGCACGAATTTCGGAGAAGTGGGCGAACAGGTCGTCACCGCCGTTATCCGGCGTGATGAAGCCAAAACCCTTGCTGTCGTTGAACCACTTGACGATACCGGTATCCATGAAGATTCCTTGAGAAAAAAATAGAGAGATTTGCGCCGTTGAAGAGCGCGTGAAGCGTCAAGGAGGGAGAGGACAACGAATACCGCTGTGGAAAGCGAGCAATTGATGAACAGCAATCGGACTTCTTGGACTTCGATGCGTACACTAACCGCCGGGCTGGCGCGCGTCAACTGCTAACTTGTAACTGTTTCTCCCGGTGACCCATTTTTTCGGACAAAGCGATACGACCCTATCTTGCTGTGCGCCCTGCCTGACAGGGCGCAAAGGTTGGACAACAGATCGACGGATTGTGCTTCCGGCCTTACCTGCCGCCAGCGCCACCTTCTTGCCCGCGGACACGCATTCAAATGCTTGCCGACCATGCTCGGCTTCCATAGTCAGGCTGCCGGTACTGACGATCTCGACGAACACCGCCATGCCTTCGAAGCGGCCCGCGGGGATTTGGTGGGGCGAAGGGAGATGGAGCGAGAGTCCAGCGCGACACATTGGGTGCGCGTCGCGGTCAATCTTGGGTTAGAACGTCAAGCCCAGCTCTTTTTCTCGAATCGTCGGTATAACGTGATTCAGAAAGCATTCTGCAAGTCCGAAAATGCTAATAGTGACCTCCGAGAACCTGTCCGTCTCAACTTTTACGTAAGTTGCCATCAAGTTGGATTCAGCCTGGAGAAATATCTTGCGGTGATCTGCATGCGCATACCCCAACACAAAAGATTTCATGTGCATTAGCGCATTCAGCGCATGGCGATAGCTGTTCTCCCAATCCTCGAAATCGTCGTCAATTATTTTCACAACACCAATATTTATAGAAGGGAAATTATTTTCCATAATTCCACAGAATTCATTCACCTTCCTTGCATGAAACCCGAATTCAAGCAGATCAGAAACAACTACTTCGCTCCAGGAGTCGCTCCACTCTCCGGGGAACACCGATCCCGCGAATGCGACTAAACGCAGAGCATGCGATCGCGCCCGCTCTATGTGTATTTCAGTAAGCCTTTTGCGACTTTTCTCCACCACTATCTTCTCCCGGACTACTTCAAAATACGTTTACCACTTCAATATGGCCATACCACAAGACGGCATTGACCGGTTGAATCCGCAACTGACACCAGCCCCTCAAGCCGCGATGGGTTTTTGCATGAATATGCTCAACGGGTCATTCGCGTAACCGCCGAACGGCCCGCGGCGCTGATACCCCGCGGATGCATATAAGGCCAGCGCCTCGTGTTGATAGGGTCCGGTTTCAAGCGTGAGCAACGTGCAACCGAGATCGATCGCCCGGGACTCGAGCAGCGCCATGAGTTTCCTCGCGACACCCTGCCCGCGACCTTGCGGGCTGACATACATCCGCTTCAGTTCGCCGTATTCAGGAGTGAGGACAACCGCGCCGCAACCGATCGCTTTGCCGTCGCTATCCCGCGCGACGGCAAACAGCACATTGGATTGATTCAGCGACGCGATATCCAGAGCGTGCCGGCTCTCGGGCGGGTACAGGGTGTCCTGGTACGCATCGAGATCGGCGATGAGGGCGATCACGTCAGGTTGATCGGGAGACTCGAAGGCGATGGTCATGGCTGACGAAGCTGGGCAGAAAAGGGAAATTGAAGTACCCGGCGACGAAGCTGTATTCGACATCGATGGCTGCCTGATCTTCAATCGCTGATTGTCGGCGATGCTTCCGGTGCTGTCGAACGTGTCAAAAAGCGGGCGAATCCGATCGCCTCGAGATTCCGAGGCAATCGCATTCCGTCCTATTGAATAACCGCATCGACCATCGCCTGTGCTTCGGACAGAAAACGCGAATAGCGCCGCTGTTTGGGCAATTGCTGCGCGAAGCAGGCTGGCCGCTGTTCCTCGGGCACGCGCTCCGCACTGCAGGCGACGATCTTCGGCAATGTCGCGTCCCGCCACAGGATATAAATCCGCGCGCCCTGCCTGATCGACACGGCCAGCGTATTCGGCCCGTCCGGCATCCCGTCCTGGCTTTCACCCAGCAGCAACGCCTTCACCGCCGCATCGGCCGGCTTCCGCTTCACCGGCAATTCGGCAAACCGGAATGCCGCGGCGTCGTGACCGAACACATCGGTGTAAAACGTCGCGTTATCGAAAATCGACGCGACATCATCCGTCGACCTGATCCCCGCATCCGCCGTCCTGGCCCAGGCCGTCAAAAGCGGAACCGTCGTCACGACGAGGTTCACCTTGCCGTCACCCGACTTCAGGAGCAGTCCATCCGGCCCGGGCGTCGTCCCGTCGTCGATGGAGAGGCCGTCGACGGTGCTCCCCGCCGTCGCGGAAAAGCCTCTCGCCCTGACCTTCCCGACAAGCCTGGCCAGCCGTGCATTCACCTCCGGCGTGTACTTCCTGTCCAGTTCCGCCTTGTCGTCCGGTTTCGCCGCCCCGATCGCGTCGACAGCCTGCTTCCGATACGCGAGGTAGGAATCGGTCGGCGACGCAATCACCTTCACCCCCACCCCGGCGATCACCGCGACGAGCACCACTGCCCCCACCCCGATCTTCCACCTGGAAAAACGCTTCATTTTTTATGGACGTCACCGAATCCCGCACCGACATGCAAAACGGCTGCCGTGAACCCACGGCAGCCGTCCCTCAGAAACGCTCCATTCTAAATCGCGAATCAGCCTTTATTCATCCACCTTGAAAGCCGACACGAGCCTCGTCAATTCCGCCGCCTGCTGCTTCAAACTCTCCGCCGCCGCTGCGCTTTCCTCGACCAAAGCCGCATTCTGCTGCGTCATCTGATCCAAAGACTGCACCGCATCGCCGATCTGATCGATCCCGGCGCTCTGCTCCAGGCTGGCTTCGGCGATCTCGCTCATCATCGCGCTCACGCCCTGCACCTGCGACACGACATCGCTCATCACCTTCCCCGCCTCGCTGACCAGCCGCGATCCGGTATTCACCGTGCCCGCGCTATGCTCGATCAGCGCCTTGATCTCCTTGGCCGCCTGCGCGCTGCGCTGCGCCAGATTCCGCACTTCCGAAGCGACAACAGCAAACCCGCGCCCCTGCTCCCCGGCCCGCGCCGCCTCGACGGCCGCATTCAGCGCGAGAATGTTCGTCTGGAACGAAATGCTGTCGATCATCACGATGATCTCGGAGATCCGCTGCGACGCGTTGCTGATCTGCTCCATCGTCGTCACGACCTCACCCACCACCTGGCCGCCGCGCGCCGCCGTATCCGACGCGCCGTTGATCATCTTCGCGGCCGTCGTGGCCGTCTCGGTGTTGTTGCGCACCACGGCCGTGATCTCTTCCATCGACGAAGCCGTCCGCTCCAGGTTGCTCGACTGCCCTTCGGTACGTTCGCTCAGGTCAGCATTCCCCGACGCAATCTGCGCCGAACCCGTGGCAATCGACGCGGACGCCGCGCGAATGCTGTGCACCAGCGTCGACAGCGACGACACGAACCGGTTGAACGCGTCCGACAACTGCCCGATTTCGTCCTGGCTCTCGACCGTCATCCGGCGCGTGAGGTCGCCCTGGCCGCTGGCGATCTCCGACAGCAGCGTCGCCGCGCGGCGGATCGGCGCGGCAATCGCGCGGCCCACCAGCCAGATCACGAGCAGCGCGACCGCGAGGCCCACCACCGCCGCGACCAGCGCCGCGCTGCGGATCGCGCGCGTCACCGGCCCGAGCAGTTCGGCCTGCGGCACCTCGACGACGACATACGCGTTCAGCTCCGGAATGAACGACGTCGCGATGAAGCGCGCGCCGCCGTCGCCGTCGTAGCTCAGGTACGCATACGGCTTGCCGGCCAGCAGCGTCGACGACGCATCGCCGGGCAACCCCTGCTGGTCCTTCATGAAATGCTTGCCGTCGATCAGCGACGAATCGCGATGCATCATGATCGCGCCGTCGGGACGCACGAGATACGCGAACCCGGTCTCGCCGATCCGGTAGGCGGCGATCCCCTTCGCGAGCGCATCGACGGACAGGCTCATGCTGGCCGCGCCGATCGGCACGCCGTCGAGCTCGACGCGGCTGTTGATGAACATCATGTAGCCGCCGACCGTCACCTCGCGGTCCATGTTCACGTCGAACGCCTTGCCGGACGACAGGAAGCCGGTCAGCCACTGATCCTTGTCGGTCACCTTCCGTTGCAGGCCGGATTCGTTGTAGTAGTTGCCGCTCTTCACGGACACCCACTGCACCGACGCGGCCTTCTGCTCGTCCTTCACGTTCTTCGCGAGCTGGATCCAGTTGCGCGTGCCGGCGTCGGGTTCGCCGTCGGCTTCCCATTGCAGCAGGAACGCGTCGCGCGCGAGAATCCGCGACGCGGCGATCGGCCCGGCCATCTGCCGCTGCACGTCGGCGCGGATGCCGTTCACGGCCGTCGGCAGCTCCTCGCGGACGACGCGATCGCGCACCGCGTTGCCGATCAGACGGATGCTGAGTCCGCTCGAGATCGCGACGAACACGAGCAGGCAACTCGTCATGCTGAGAATCAGCTTGTTCTGAATGGAAAGCTTGCGCCAGAAGTGCATGGGGAACCCTCGGTAACCGCTCGGTCTGAGCCAGTTTGGGTTATCGGCACGCACGCGCGGAACCGCATCGCGGATTTCAGATGTTCATCATGCGAGATTCGTTATGTTGTTATCAGGCGGGCATGGCCGGCCGCCTGTCGACTCGCGATCAGCGCAAATCAGTATGCGACGAAGATCGTGACGCGCCGGTTTCGCGCCCGCGAAGCCGCATCGTCGCCGGCCACGAGCGGCTGCGTATCGGCCCGCCCGATCGCCGCCAGGCGATGCGGCGCCACGCCGCGCTCGGTCAGGTAGCGCACGACGCTCCCCGCACGCGCCGACGACAGCTCCCAGTTCGATTCGTATTTCGCGTTTGCGATCGGCAGGCTGTCGGTATGCCCTTCGACGAGGATGTCTCCGGTCGCGTGCTCGCTCAGCGCCTGCGCAATCTGGTTCAGCACCGGCGACGAATCAGGCAGCAAGCGCGCGTCGCCGACATTGAACAGGATCTTCGCGTCGATGCCGATCTCGACACCATGCGGCGCCTTCACCAGCGAAATCCGGCCGTTCGACTTCAACGAATCGAACAACGCGAGCCACGGCGGCGCATGGTCGGGCGTAGCCGCATCGGCCGCACTCGCGGCACCACCAGCCTGCCGCGCAAGCGTCTGGTACCGCGCGTCGAGCGCGTTGTATTTCGCGAGCTGGAGCACGTACAACGCGAGGAACAGCACCATCAGCGTCGTGATGAGATCCGCGTACGAAATCAGCCAGCGGCCGGACTGCGCGCCTTCGACTTCGTGGTCGTCGCGATCGGCGGCGGAGGCACCGTCAGTTCGAGCAGTCATGCGATTGGAAATCCCGGTTGGTCGTCCGACACACGCTCGTCACGCAAGCGATTCCGCCGCGCGCCCGCGCACGTCGCCGGTCAGGCGCGTTTCGATCGTATGCGGCGATTCCTTGCGCGATATCGCCAGGAAACCGTCGAGATACAGCTTGCGAAACCGCAGCTCGCTGTCGATCTGCGCACGCAGCTTGCCGTAAAGCGGCAGGAACACGAGGTTCGCGAACGCCAGCCCGTACAGCGTCGCGATGAACGCGACCGCGATGCCCGGCCCGAGCTGCGCCGGTTCGAGCATGTGGCTCGTCACCTGCACGAGCCCGAGCACCGACCCGAGAATGCCGAACGTCGGCGCATATCCGCCCGCCTGCTGCCACACGCGCGCGGCCGCCAGGCGGCTGCGTTCGTACGCATCGAGTTCGCGCTGCAACGCGTCCTCGAGCACGGCGGTCGACACGCCGTTCGCCAGCAGTTCGAGCCCGCGGCGCGCGAACGGATGGATGCCGCTCACGTCCATCGATTCGAACGCGAGCAGCCCGTCGAGCTTCGCGCGGTCGCCCCATTCGAGCAGGTCGGACAGATTCTTGCGATCGACCTCGCGCGCCCGCACGAACGCGAGCCGCAACTGTTTCACCGCGTCGAAGAAGCGTGCCCAGGTGTTCTGGATCATCACCGCGCCGAGCGTGCCGCCGAGCACGATGACGAGCGCCTCGAACTGGAACAGCATCGGGAAATGCCCGCCTTCGAGCGCGAAGCCGAACACGATCGCCGCGCCGCCCAGCACCACACCCGCCAGGGTCAACAGATCCATGCGCGCCCCCTTGGTCATGCATCCGATGCCGATGCGACGGGCGTGGTGCCCGCCGCCGGCGCCTTCGCCGCGCGCACGGCATCCAGCACGCGCCGCTCGATGTCCTCGATCTCGACCGGATCGAGCTTGAGCTCGCGACGCATCACCCACGACACCTCGTTGCGCCGCGCCTCGGTCATCACGGAGAACAGCTTGTCGGCCACCGCGCGATCGTCGAGATTCGCGATCAGCTTCGCGAGATCGTAGGTGTCGAACGCGCTGATGACGTCGAACAGCGTGCGCTGGTCGATCCACACGAGATCCTCCAGCGCGCGCACGTCGCCGCCGCGACGCGCGTTGCGCCGCGAGAAGTACGCGACGCCCTTCTGCTCGACGTAACTGAGCACCTTCGATTTGCGGAACGCGAACACTTCGTCGGCAATCTCGCCGTTCGACAGCTTGTTGAGCAGCATCGTCTTCTCGACGCCGATCAGCGATTCGAGATCGGCGAGCTCGATGAGCTCGAGTTCGCTGTTGATCGACAGGTCGAGATCGTGATCGGCCACCTGTTGCGCGCGATCGATCACGCGCGCGGCGTCGAACGTGACGACCTGGCGCGCATCCGACGACGCCGCGTAATCGGCCGCCCCGCCGGCGTGGTCCGCCTGCGCTGCTTCGATCGTGACGAGATTGAGCTTCTCCATGCGTCGCAGCATCGCGAGCACGTGCGGCCGCGAGTGGCCGGCGATCGCACGGCATTTGCGGATCACTTCGGCGAGCGGCACCGACGTTTCGGCCGCATGCGCCTGCATCGGCCGGCGCGTCCACGCGTCGCCGGTTTCGCGCGCATCGGCGCCCGCCATCAGCGCCAGCACATGCGCATACGACAGCACGCCCGGCATGAAGTCGGCATGCGTATAGGTCGCGAGCTGGTCGTCCTTGCGCTTCACGCGGCGGATCATCGTGCGCACGATATGACGCAGCAGCGCCGACACACGCTCGATTTCCTCGTCGAGCATGCCGGCCGGCACGACCGTCAGCTGACAGAATGAAAGCGCCTTCGCGGTATGGGCACGCGGCTCGGCCGCGAGCAACGCCGATTCACCGAAGAACTCGCCCCGACCGAGCGTCGCGACGACGACACGCTTGTCGTCGCATCGCGTGGACAGTTCGACCTTGCCGTCGGTGATCAGAAAGATGACGGGCTCGCCCGCAAAACCCTCGGAATAAATGATTTCCCCGGGCGCCGCCGTACGCGTCCACGATTGCTGACGATTCAAGTCGATTCCCCTGCTGCGCTGATTGTTGCGGACTGCGCGTCGCACGTCGGAAGCATGCGATCGCGAGTCGTCCCCGTGACTCGTTTACGTCATCGCGCTCAACATCCTTTAGGGCATTCGTCCTCGCGTCGAACCGAAATCAAGGTAAAACGTTTGCGCGTTACGCCGCCGGATCGAAACGTCCGTTTCGATGCCGGTGCGTGTAGTGCAATTGAAAGCGACGTGCGATCCCGCGCGTCAGAACTCCATGTCGAGTTCGTCGATGTCTTCGTGCTCCGCCTTCGCCGCATCGATCCACTCCGTCACGAACGGATGCGCGAGCACCTGCATGCAGTACTCGGCGATATCGGGCTCCAGCTTCACGTCGTAGGTCAGGAAGCGCGTGACGACCGGCGCATACATCGCGTCGGCGATCCCGATCTCCGCGCCGAACAGCCAGGGGCCGCCGTACGCGGCCAGGCACTCGCGCCAGATCGTCACGATCCGCTCGATGTCGTGCTGCGCGCGCGACCAGATCCGGAAGCCGGGGAAATGCGCGCGCAGGTTCATCGGCAACGCGGACCGCAACGCGCTGAAACCGGAATGCATCTCGCCGCAGATCGACCGGCAATGCGCGCGCGCTCGCCGGTCTTCGGGCAGCAGCCGCGCCTGCGGCCGAATCTCGTTCAGGTATTCGGCGATCGCGAGCGTGTCCCACACCGTGTTGCCGTCGTGCGTCAGGCACGGCACGAGAATCGACGGCGACAGCAGCAGCAACTCCGCGCGCGACGCGGCATCGATCGGCACGCTGACCGTCTCGAACACGAGCCCGCTCAGCTTCGCGAGCAGCCAGCCGCGCATCGACCACGACGAGTAATTGCGGCTGCTGATGGTCAGCGTCGTCTGTCCGGTGACTTCCATGTCGCTCCCCTGTCCAAAACCGTTCGTGCCCCTGCACCGAAAACGGACGCCACGCGGCTCACCCGCACCATGCCGGTGCCGCGGATTCGCCGAACCGGCGCGGCAACGCACGCTGTCGCGGCGCCAGACCGGCGCCGCAACGCATCGCACGCGCCTGCCGATTCTCGCGTGCCGCCTGCGGCGCCGCGCTTCCGAACCGCGTGCAACGCGCGTGCCAGCCACGGGCTGGCACATGGCTTGCCTCGTTCGATGCAACGCGGCACAACGAGCAAAGGCCATGAATCTGCTTGCCTATCCGTTCTATCAATGGTCTGCCGAATGCGTGCGCCCGGCGCGCGCATGGGCCGCGGCTGCCCGCGCGACGATGTCGCTGTGGCCGCCCTCCACCGCGACGCCGACCGGCCGCATGCTCGACGCGCTGTGCGAACTGCTCGAATGCTGCGCGTTCTCGCACCGGCGTCCGCCGTTCGGCATCGCGTCGATCGTCGTCGACGGCAAAACGGTGCCGATCGTCGAGGAAGCCGCCGCAGCCAGCCCGTTCGGCACGCTGCTGCATTTCCGCAAGGCGCTGCCGGTCGCGCCCCAGCCGCGCGTGCTGATCGTCGCGCCGATGTCCGGGCATTTCGCGACGCTGTTGCGCGGCACCGTGCATACGATGCTGGCCGACCACGACGTGTACATCACCGACTGGCACAACCCGCGCGACATCCCGCTGACGGCCGGGCGGTTCGGCTTCGACGAATACGTCATGCACGTGATCGACTTCATCCGCCAGATCGGCCCGGATGCGCACGTGCTCGCGGTCTGCCAGCCGACTGTCGCCGCGCTCGCGGCGGTCGCGCTGATGGCCGCCGGCGGCGATCCGGCGCAGCCCGCGAGCCTGACGCTGATGGCGGGGCCGATCGACTGCCGCGTGAATCCGACCAAGGTCAACGCGCTCGCGACGAGCCAGCCGATCGAATGGTTCGCGCGGAACCTGATCAGCGTCGTGCCGGCGGGCTTCGTCGGCGCGCAGCGATGCGTGTATCCGGGTTTCGTGCAGGTCGGCGCGTTCATGTCGATGAATCCCGATCGCCACGCGGCGTCGTTTGCCGACCTGTATTACGAGCGCGCGAAAGGCGACCCGGCGAAAGCCGACACCCTGCGGCACTTCTACGACGAATACTTCGCCACCGCCGACCTCACCGCGGAGTTCTATCTGGAAACGGTCGAGAAGGTGTTCCAGCAATACGCACTCGCGCGCGGCGAGCTGACGGTCGGCGACCGGCTCGTCGAGCCGGCGGCGATTCATCGCACCGCGCTGTTGACGATCGAAGGCGAGAAGGACGATATCTGCGCGGTCGGCCAGACGGTCGCCGCGCAGGAGCTGTGTTCGGGATTGCCGTCGTACCTGAAGACGCACCACGTGCAGACCGGGGCGGGCCACTACGGCGTGTTCAACGGCAGCCGCTGGGAAACGCAGATCTATCCGATCGTGCGCGCGACGATCCATGACAACGAGCCGTACGATCGCACCGCGGGCGCGGAAGGCGACGCGGACGGCACGCACTACGTGACGCTGCGCGCGCTGCTCGACGCGCGCGCAGCGGCGCACGACGGCGCGACCGATACGACCGCCGCGGCGTCGGATCACGCCCGCTGAAACCGGACGGCGCTAAAAACGAATCGCCCCGCCGAGGTTGGCGGGGCGTGAGTGGCCGCAGCGTGCGGACGACGCGCGAGGAATCAGGCTCGCGCGTCGGCCTGCGTTACGAACAGGCCTTGCCGTGCGACGCGTGGTAGCCCTTCGCCTTCGCATCGGCTTCCGACATGTAGCTGCCGTGCTTCGTCTTGCCGTAATACTTGTCGGTCGAGCAGTGATAGACCTTCGTGCTGTCGTTGACCCACACCTTGCCCGGGCCGCCGCCCGG
>NZ_LDVA01000157.1:0-3333 GCF_050768715.1 Burkholderia sp. ZZQ-2
AATCCCTCGTGGCGGACAGGCCGGCACCGGCGCACGCGGCGTCGCCGCGCGCGACCGCGGTCGCGGGATCGCCGCCGTGCCAGAAGTCGAAATAGTTGAACCAGTTGTACGGTGCCGAGCGACAGTACCTGTCGAGCAGCGCGACGTAGCGCGCGAGTGCCGCGTCGACCGCCGCCGCGCGCGCGTCGCGCCGCACGTCGGAGAAATCGGCGAGCGTCTCGAAGTGCACGTCGTAGCGGTTGCCGTCGCGATAGAGGCCCGTCATGAAGATCACCGGCCGTCGCAGCATCGCGGCCATGTAGAGCGGCCCGAGCGGGAACGCGGCCGGCGCGCCGAGCAGCGGCAGCCGCCGCAGCGACGCGGCCGCGTCGTCGAGCAGCGTGCGGTCGGCGAGCATGCCGACCATGCAGTTCGCGTCGAGGCGCTCGCGCACCTTCAGCATCGAGTCGACTTGCCCGAGCGGAATCACTTCCGGCTGCGCGGCGGGGTTCACCGCGGCGAGCGTCGCGTTGATCTTGCGCGCGTTCTTCTCGTACATCGTCACGACGACGCGCAGGTCCGGGTGCGTGCGGCCGATCGCGCGCACGACCTCGAAGCTGCCGAGATGCGCGCCCATCAGGAACGCACCGCGTCCGCCCGCGAGCGCTTCGTCTACCAGCGTCTCGCCGTGCAGCCGGATGTCGAACAGGTCGAAGCGCCCGTTCATCAGGTAGATGCGGTCGTGGATCGTCGCCGCGAACGTGAACACGTGCCGGTACACGTCGCGCCAGCGCGCGGGGCGGCCGAGCACGCGGCGCAGGTAGTCGCGCGACGCCGCGCACGCGACCGGCGAAAACAGCACGAAATACGTCGCGATCAGGTGCAGCACGACGCGCGCGCGCTGCCGGCCGAAGCGCAGCGAGATCCACGTCATCGCGCGCAGCAAGCCCGCGTTGCTGCGCTCCTGGCGTTCGGCCCACGCGGTGCGCTTCATGGCTGCGCACCGTCCTGCCCGGCCGGCGGCGCGGACAGCACGCCGCTCGCGACGTCGCGCGCCCCGGCGCGCAGCGTGAAGCGGATCGCACCGCCGGCCGCGGCGTCGTACGCGAGATCGAGCGGCTCGCCGGGCGCGACCGGGCTCAGGAATTTCGCGGACCCGAGCCGCCACGCATGCAGCGGGCGGTTCACCGCGGTGCCGAGCGCATGGATCGCGTGATCGAGCAGCACGACGCCCGGCACGACCGGATGGCCGGGGAAGTGGCCGGGCAGTGCCGGGTGATCGGCGGGGATCGTGAACCCGAGTGCGGGCGTGCCGGCCGGATCGGGCACGGGCACGGGCACGGGCACGGCCGCGGGGCGCGCATGTTGCGCAACGAGTGCGGCGAGCACGTCGCGCGGCAGCTTGCCGGTTTCGTTGCGCGGCAGCGCGTCGACGAACACGAGCGGGCGCGGCATGAACGCGGGATCGATCCGCTCGCGCAGCGCGCGCTGCAGACCGGCTGCCGTAAGCGTCGGCGCGACGACGAGCGCGACGAGGCGCGTGACCGGCTCGAGGCGGGTGTCGTCGTGTGCCGCCGCGGCTTCGTCGGGCATGAAGAATACGCCGTCGAGCACCTGCGGAATCGCGTTGAGCTGATGGTTCAGGTACGCGAGCGACGTGCGCTTGCCGGCGATGTTGACGAGGTCGGCCTTGCGGCCGTGCAGCAGGAACCGGCCGTCGCCGAGCAGTTCGAGTGCATCGCCCATCGGCACGGGAGCCTCCACATGTCCGCCCGACACCCACACGGTCGGGCCGCTGTCGTCGTCGTCCGGTTCGGCGCGCGCGTCGAGGCGGATGTCCGGGAACAGTTCCCATGCCGCGCCCTGCGATGTACGGCGGGTGGCGATCTGGCCGGTCTCGGTGCTGCCGTAGATCTCGACGAGCGGCGCGTCGAGCGCGGCCTCGGCTTCGCACGCGAGCTTTTCCGACAGCGGCGCGGTGGCCGACAGCACGAGCGCCGCGTGCGGCAGCGCATGGCCGGCCGCGAGCAGCGCACGCAGGTGGATCGGCGACGTGACGAGCACGCGCGGTTGCGGGATCGCGTCGAGTTCGTCGCGAATGTCGACCGGGTAGAACGGCTGGCGGTTGCTGAACGCGAGGCCGCCGATCAGCGCGAGCAGCACCGTCGACTCGAAGCCGTACATGTGCTGCGCGGGCACCGTGCCGATCAGCGTGGCCGCGCGGCCGTCGAGCAGCCCGAGGCGGTCGGCCGCCGCGCGCACGCAGCCGACCAGGAAGCCCCAGGTCTTGCGGTGCGGCACCGGCGCGCCGGTCGAGCCGGACGTGAACACGTAGGCCATGATCCGCGCCGCATCGATCTGCGGCACGGCGAACGGCGCATCGTCCGCGAGCGCGCCGGGGGCGGCATCGGGATACGCGAAGCGCGGCAGGTCGATCGTGCAGTCGGGCGCGTCGTGCAGGCAGAACGCGTCGGGCGCGAACGACGCGAGCTGGCGGACCATTTCCGGCGTATGCGTCGACGGCAGCAGGCTGACCTTGCCGGCAACGAGCGCGGCGCACAGGCTGACCGCGAAGCGGTAGCGGTCGCGGCACACGTTGAACACGTGTGCGCCGGCGGGCAGCGCGGCGGCCACGCGCGCGACGTCGGCGACGAACGTGCGCACGGTGACGGGCGCGCCGTCGCGCCAGGCGATCGTCTGGTCGGGCGACGAATGGAAAACCAGCGGGTGAGTCGGCATAGATCGGTCGAAACAGGAGCGAAGGCCGGCGCGGCCGCGTTGCGGCGCCGCGCCGGCCGTGAATTCATCGTGATGCCTGCGACGCGTGTGTCGTCGCGCGATACGCGCGCACCGCGTCGACCATGCGCGGCCGCGGTTCGTGCGGCAGGGCGAAGCGTCGGCACGCATGCTCGGCCGCGAACATCACGGCGACGAGCGGCAGCGACAGGTAGTTCGCGAACGTCGACCACGTGACGATCGGCGCGGTCGCGAACAGCAGCGTCGACACGGCGGCGATCGCGACGAAGAACAGCGTCCACGCGAGCGTGATCTGCCGCGTGTAGTGCGCGACGGCCGGCGTGATCGCGCCGTGGATCATCGTCGCGAAATGCGTGCACAGCGGCACCTTGCCGGCCGCGAGCGTGCGGCCGAACAGCAGCGCCATCGCGAGGTTGAAACTCGCGTGTTCCAAGTACAGGCCCCATTCGAAGTGCCGGGCGAGCGGCACGCGCGCGGCCCACAGCGCGGCGGCGGCAAGCAGCCATGCGGACACGAACCCGATGCGATGCGGCGAACGTAGCGCCGCGCCGAGCGCGAGCAGCAGCGGCGGCACGAGCGCCATCGCGAGGCCGAGGC
>NZ_LDVA01000158.1:0-239 GCF_050768715.1 Burkholderia sp. ZZQ-2
GCTGACCTGCACCTGCACGCTCACCCCCGAGGTTCCCGCGGAGGCGACGGCGGCCGTGACCGCCGCGCCGGCGGCGTGCGCGGGCGGGACGATCACCGCACCGGCGGCGACGAGGAGGAAGGAGACGAAAGCGGCGAGCAGCACGCGTATGCGGGCGCTCCCTGAGGATGCTGTGGCTGAGGCGTTCACGGTTCTCCACGGCTCCGGGCGCGCAGAAGAACACGCACGCCGGCGGTGCC
>NZ_LDVA01000159.1:0-6382 GCF_050768715.1 Burkholderia sp. ZZQ-2
GGCACGCCCGGCACGCCCGGCGCGACCTTGCCGCTCGCGCAGTCCGCCCATTCGGCGCTCGACCCGATCGCCGCCATTCTTTCGTTCTACGTGATGGCGGCGGATCTCGCCGTCGCGCGCGGCCGCAACCCCGACACGCCGCGCCACCTGAACAAAGTCACCGAAACGCACTGATAGCCGAGACAGCCGATGAGACGCGCCGAGGAGTCCCAGTTGAAGAGTTCCACCCATGATCAGATCGTCCTGCTCAGTCCCTTGACCGGGCCGATCGTCGCGCTGGCCGACGTGCCCGATCCGGTGTTCTCCGGCGGGATGTTCGGCGACGGCATCGGCATCGACCCGCTCGCGGGCCAGCTCGTCGCGCCGTGCGCGGGCGTCGTGTCGCATCTCGCGCGCACCGGCCACGCGGTGACGATCACGACGCCGCAAGGCGCGGAAGTGCTGCTGCACATCGGCATCGACACCGTCGAGCTGAACGGGCAGGGCTTCACCGCGCACGTCGAGGCCGGCGCGCGTGTCGAGGCGGGCGCGCTGCTGATCGAGTTCGACCAGGACGCGGTGGCGCGCAGCGCGCATTCGCTCGTGTCGGTGATCGCGATCGCGAACTCGGATGCGTTCGAGGTCGTCGATCGTGCCAGCGGCTTCGCGACGGCCGGCAAGACGCCGCTGCTCGCGCTGCGCGGCAAGGGCGAAGCGGCTGCGCAGGCGGCACAAACCGGCGCAGCGGCGCATCACGAAGTGCGCCGTGAAATCGTGCTGGCCCAGCCGGGTGGCCTGCACGCACGGCCGGCCGCGCGGGCGCGCGAAGCCGTGCGCGGATTCGACGCGACCGTCGACGTGCTGTTCGACGGCCGCAAGGCGTCGATCGCGAGCGTCGTCGGCCTGCTCGGCCTCGGTGCGGGCGAAGGCGCGACGGTCGAGCTGGTCGGCCGTGGCGCGCACGCACAGCAGGCCGTCGATGCGGTCGAGCACGAGCTGCTGCGCGAAGCACACGGCGAAGTCGAGGAAAAGCCGGCACGGCTGAGGTCGCCCGCGCCGCAGACGGTTGCGCGCAACGTCGGCGCACCAATCGACCCGAACACGCTCGCGGGCGTGTGCGCGGCACCCGGCATCGCGGTCGGCACGCTGGTGCGTCTCGACGATGCGGAGATCGTGCCGCCCGAGCAGGCCGCCGGCACGCCCGCGTCGGAAAGCCGCCAGCTCGACCAGGCGCTGAAGGCCGTCGACGCCGAACTCGACGAAACGGTGCGCAACGCATCGGCGCGCGGCGCGGTCGGTGAAGCGGGCATCTTCGCGGTGCACCGCGTGCTGCTGGAAGACCCGACGCTGATCGACGCGGCGCGCGACCTGATCAGTCTCGGCAAGAGCGCGGGCTTCGCATGGCGCGCGACGATCCGCACGCAGATCGACACGCTGTCGAAGCTCGACGACGCGCTGCTCGCCGAGCGCGCGGCCGACCTGCGCGACATCGAGAAGCGCGTGCTGCGCGCGCTCGGTCATGCGAACGGTGCCGCGCGTGCGTTGCCCGACGAAGCGGTGCTCGCGGCCGAGGAATTCACGCCGTCCGACCTGTCGTCGCTCGATCGCCAACGCGTGACCGCGCTCGTGATGGCGCGCGGCGGCGCGACGTCGCACGCGGCGATCATCGCGCGCCAGCTCGGCATTCCGGCGCTGGTGGCGGTCGGCGATGCGCTGTACGCGATCCCGGACGGCACGCAGGTCGTCGTCGATGCGAGCGCGGGCCGGCTCGAACACGCACCGACCGCGCTCGACGTCGAGCGCGCGCGGCACGAGCGCCAGCGCCTGGACGGCGTGCGCGAGGCGAACCGGAAACTGGCGGGGGCCGCTGCCGCCACCGTCGACGGCCGCGCGATCGAGGTCGCCGCGAACATCGCGACGCTCGACGACGCGAACACCGCGGTCGACAACGGCGCCGACGCGGTCGGCCTGCTGCGTACCGAGCTGATGTTCATCCATCGCCAGGCCGCGCCGACGGTCGTCGAGCACCAGCAGAGCTACCAGTCGATCGTCGACGCGCTGCAGGGCCGCACGGCGATCATCCGCACGCTCGACGTCGGCGCCGACAAGGAAGTCGATTACCTCACGCTGCCGCCCGAACCGAACCCGGCGCTCGGCCTGCGCGGCATCCGTCTCGCGCAGGTGCGCCCCGACCTGCTCGACGATCAGTTGCAGGGCCTGCTCGCGGTGAAGCCGTTCGGCGCGGTGCGCATCCTGCTGCCGATGGTGACCGACGCGGGCGAGCTCGTGCGCCTGAAAAAGCGCATCGACGAATTCGCGCGCGCCCAGGGCCGCACCGAGCCGGTCGAGGTCGGCGTGATGATCGAGGTGCCGTCGGCCGCGCTGCTGGCCGACCAGCTCGCGCAGCACGCGGATTTCCTGTCGATCGGCACCAACGACCTGACGCAGTACACGCTCGCGATGGACCGCTGCCAGGCCGACCTGGCAGCGCAGTCCGACGGCCTGCATCCGGCCGTGCTGCGCCTGATCGACATCGCGGTGCGCGGTGCCGCGAAGCACGGCAAGTGGGTCGGCGTGTGCGGCGCGCTCGGCGGCGATCCGCTCGCGGTGCCGATCCTGGTGGGCCTCGGCGTGACCGAGCTGTCGGTCGACCCCGTATCGGTGCCGGGCATCAAGGCGCGTGTGCGCCGTCTCGATTACCAGTTGTGCCGTCAGCGCGCGCAGGATCTGCTCGCGCTCGACTCGGCACAGGCGGTAAGGGCAGCAAGTCGCGAGGTCTGGCCGCTCGACTGAGCGTCGACGGCAGGTTCGCGACCCGTATTACGACGAAGGCAATCAGCTCAACGACGATTAACGACGCTTAACGACGAGACAAGGATTGGAGGACTGAATGAACGGGAATCCGTTTCTGAAAATACAGGGCCTGGGCCGGGCGCTGATGCTGCCGATCGCGGTATTGCCGGTCGCCGGCATCCTGCTGCGACTCGGCCAGCCGGACGTGTTCAACATCAAGATGATCGCCGACGCCGGCGGCGCGATCTTCGACAACCTGCCGCTGCTGTTCGCGATCGGCGTGGCGGTCGGTTTCGCGAAGGACAACAACGGCGTGGCGGCACTCGCGGGCGCGATCGGCTACCTGATCGAAACCGCGATCATGAAGGACATCGATCCCAAGCTGAACATGGGCGTGCTGTCCGGGATCATCGCGGGTGTCGTCGCGGGCCTGCTGTACAACCGCTACAAGGACATCAAGCTGCCGGACTACCTCGCGTTCTTCGGCGGCAAGCGGTTCGTGCCGATCATCACGGGGCTGGTGTGCGTGGTACTCGGCATCGCGTTCGGGTACGTGTGGCAGCCGGTCCAGCATGCGATCGACGCCGCCGGCCAGTGGCTGACGACGGCGGGCGCGATCGGTGCGTTCGTGTTCGGCTTCCTGAACCGCCTGCTGCTCGTCACGGGCCTGCACCACATCATCAACTCGCTGGCGTGGTTCGTGTTCGGCAACTTCACGCCGCCCGCCGGCGGCGAGATCGTGCACGGCGACCTGCACCGCTTCTTCGCGGGCGACCCGACCGCGGGCACCTTCATGGCCGGCTTCTTCCCGATCATGATGTTCGGCCTGCCGGCCGCGTGTCTCGCGATGCTGCACGAGGCACCGAAGGAGCGCCGCGCGATGGTCGGCGGCCTGCTGTTCTCGATGGCGCTCACGTCGTTCCTGACCGGCGTGACCGAGCCGATCGAATTCAGCTTCATGTTCCTCGCACCGGTGCTGTACGTGATCCACGCGGTGCTGACGGGGCTGTCGCTCGCGATCTGCCAGATCCTCGGCGTGAAGCTCGGTTTCACGTTCTCGGCCGGCGCGATCGACTACGTGCTGAACTACGGGCTGTCGACGAAGGGCTGGATCGCGATCCCGCTCGGCATCGCGTACGGCGCCGCGTATTACGGGCTGTTCCGCTTCTTCATCCGCAAGTTCAACATGGCCACGCCGGGCCGTGAGCCCGCATCGGCCGACGCGGCCGCGGAATCGTACGCATCGGGCGGCTTCGTCGCGCCGGCGGCGGGCGCCGCTGCGGCTGCGCCGCGTGCGCAGCGCTACATTGCCGCGCTGGGCGGAGCCGGCAACCTGTCGGTCGTCGACGCATGCACGACGCGCCTGCGCCTGACCGTCGTCGATCCGGAGAAGATCTCGGAGCCGGAACTGAAGTCGATCGGCGCGCGCGGCGTGCTCAAGCGCGGCGGCAACAGCGTGCAGGTGATCATCGGGCCCGAGGCGGACATCATTGCCGACGAGATGCGTGCCGCGATCGGCAGCGGCGCGACCGGTGCCGCGTCGACGGCGACGGCCGCCGCGGCGCAGCCCGTCACGGGTGCGGCCGCCGGTCCGCTCGATCCGGAGCCGGCGCGCTGGCTCGCGGTGTTCGGCGGCGCGACCAACGTCGTGTCGCTCGACGCGATCGCGACCACGCGCCTGCGTGTGGTCGTGCGCGATCCGTCGGCGGTCGATCGCGATCGTCTCGGTGCGCTCGACGTCGCGTGGGTGTCGCTCGACACGTTCCACATCGTCTGCGGCAATGCGGCGGCACGCTATGCCGAACAGCTCGGCGCGCGCCTGCCGCCGTCGGGCAGCGGAGCGGCCGCGCAGCCGGCCTGATGTGATCGGGCCGGCCCGATCCGCGATGCGGATTCGGGCCGGCCGGCAAAACGAAAACGGCTTGCGATCCTTGCGTCGCAAGCCGTTTTTTTTGGTGCGGGCGATGGCGCGATGCACGTGTTTGCATCGCGCGTCGCCCGGGCGTTCAGCCGATCACGGATTCGTCAGCGTGAAGGTCGGCTTCCGGTAGCCGACACCGGCCCGGTCGAGCTTCGGCAATTCGCGTTGCGTGAGCAGCGTCGCGAAACCGGCCCAGTCGCGCTGCAGCGCGGCCGTGTCGACGTGATGCGTGTCGCCGCGCTTGAAGCGCACGCCGGCCGCATACGGCAGTTCCCAGTCGGCGCGGTGCCAGGCGCGCTCGGCGAGCGCGAGCAGCCGCGGATAGGCCATGTATTCGAGGAAGGTGTCGTTGCGCATCACCTCGCCCCACGCCTGCCCCTGCATGCCTTCGATGCGCGGCGCGGGGCCCGTTCCCGTGACCTCGAACGGGTTGCCGTCACGGTCGCCCATCACTTCGGCGTTCTGCGGCAGGTTCTCCGGTGCGAGCGAGAACACCTTGTACTCGTCCGTCGCGTGCGAGCCCCAGTAGTAGCCGCGCTCGCGCGGGTTGAGCGTGTACGGGAAGTCGAAGTACAGGTAGTCGGGCAGCGCGAGCACCGTCAGATAGCCCTTGCCGCTCAGGTCGCGCGCGCTGTCCGACGCCCCCCAGAAGATCGTGTCCCACAGCGACACCATCACGTGGCGCGTGCTGAAGTCCTGCGGCCCGTTCGCATGCTTGATGCCGTCCTGCCACGCGGCCATCGTGTCGATCCCGTTCGCGCCGACCGCCGCGCTCACCTGCTGCGCGAAACGCGTCGGCAGTTCGTCGATCGACTTGATCTCGCCGCGCTGGAGCAACTCCGTGCATGCGGGCGAACGCGCCCACGGCTTGTCCTGCGCGGCGAGATCGATGCGCCCCTTGTTCGGATCGGTGCCGTTCAGCGGCTGGAAGCCCGCGCCGAGGAAGATGTTCTTCGCCTCGTCGCCGCCGTAATGCCAGATGTGCAGCGGCGCCTGCGCATCCGCATGCATCGCCGCGATCTCGCGGATCACCTTCGATGCGAAATTGAGCGCGCCCGGCACGCACGGGTTCAGGTCGCTGCGGCGGTCGTAGAACTGCACCGTCGTCAGGTTCGACGTGTCCTGCGGATCGAGCAGCCGGTATGCGTTCGCTTCCTGCTCGCGCCCGGCCGCATGCAGCCGCCGGTAACGTGCCTCCATCGTCACGACGGCCGCGCGCGCATGCGCGGGCATGTCGATCTCGGGGACGATCTCGACGAAATGCGCGGCCGCGTAGCGCACGAGCGCCACGTAGTCGTCGCGGGTCAGGTAGCCGCCGCCCGAGCGGTTGTCCGGGCCGGAGCCGAGCTGCGGCAGCAGGCAGCGCGTCTCGCTCGGGTCGTGGCAGCGGCGCGAGCCGATCCCGGTCAGTTCGGGCAGGCCGGGAATCTCGATGCGCCAGCCCTCGTCGTCCGACAGGTGCAGGTGCAGGCGATTGAGCTTGTACGCGCTCATCTGGTCGATCAGGCGGCGCAGCGTCGCCGGGTGCTTGAAGTTGCGTGCGAGGTCGACGTGCATCCCGCGATGCGTGAAGCGCGGCGAATCCTCGACGAGCATCGCCGGGATCGGGCCGCCGCCGGCCGGTGCGAGCGAGTAGAGCGTCTGCACGCCGTAGTAGAGGCCGGCGCGATCGTAGCCCTCGATCAGCAC
>NZ_LDVA01000160.1:0-3844 GCF_050768715.1 Burkholderia sp. ZZQ-2
TCGTACTTCGGCAGCGCGTCGTTGCTCGACGTCGCGGCCGCCTCGCCGCGCGCGTTGCTGATCAGCATCTGGCGACGCTGCAGGTACGCGTTACGCACGAACGAATACTTGTCGAGTGCCGCGGCATCCAGCACGTCGCCCGCGCCGAGCAGGTTCGCGCGCGTGTTGACGAGGTTCACGCCGAACAGGCCCCAGCTCAGGCCATCCGGCTTCACGTAGGTGAGCGGGTTGCCGACGTAGTCGACGCCCAGGCCGGCCGTGTCGCGCAGCGTGCTCGGGCCGAGCAGCGGCAGCACCAGATACGGGCCCGACGGCATGCCGTAGCGGCCCATCGTGATCCCGAAGTCGGCCGTGTGCTTCGGCAGCTTCGCGATCGTCGCGACGTCGAACAGGCCGCCGACGCCGAACACCGTGTTGATCACGACGCGCATGATGTCGCCGACGCCGTCCGCGATCCGCAGCTGCACGATGTTGTTCGCCGCGATGTAGACGTCGCCGATGTTCGAGAAGAAGTTCGTCACGCTGTCGCGCACCGGCTGCGGCACCACGTACTGGTAGCCCTTCGCGACCGGCTTCAGCGCATACGTATCGACCGTGTCGTTGAACTTGTACATCGTCCGGTTGAAGCCTTCGAGCGGATCGCCCTTGGTCGGCGTCTGCACGGTCGCGCAGCCGCTCAACGCGGCGACTGCCGCTACCGCCAGCGCGGCGTGCCTGATGCGGATCGTCTGCATGGTCATTACCCTCTTCTATTCTCTCGTGTGGTTATTGGGCCGCGGAACCGGACACCGCCGACGCCGGCACCGCCACCGGTGCAGGCGCGGCCGGCGCGCCGGCTGCCGGCTTCGCACCGCCCGCATCGGCGGCCTTGCTGTAAAGGAACTGGCCGATCAGGTTCTCGAGCACGATCGCCGATTGCGTCATCGTGATCGTATCGCCCGACTTCAGCATTTCGGTGTCGCCGCCCGGATCGAGGCCGATATATTGCTCGCCGAGCAGGCCCGACGTCAGGATCTTCGCCGACGAATCCTTCGGGAACTGATACTGGCCGTCGACATCGATCGTGACAAGCGCCTGGTACGTGTTCGTGTCGAAACCGATCGTCTTCACGCGGCCGACCACGACGCCCGCGCTCTTCACGGCCGCGCGCGGCTTCAGCCCGCCGATATTGTCGAATTTCATCTTCACCGAGTAGGTCGGCTGAAACGAAAACGAGCTCATGTTGCCGACCTTCAGCGCCAGGAACAGCACCGCAAGGAAGCCCACCACCACGAACAGGCCGACCCAGAAGTCGAGAGCAGTCTTTTTCATCGTCATCCCAAAATTTGGCTTGGCTGAGGCTTAGCTGAACATCAGCGCGGTCAGCAGGAAATCGAGGCCGAGTACGGCGAGCGACGCGAACACGACCGTCTTGGTCGTCGCGCGCGACACGCCCTCGGGCGTGGGCTTCGCTTCATACCCTTGAAACAGTGCAATGAAGGTCACGGCGAACCCGAACACGATGCTCTTGATCACGCCGTTGCCGACGTCGGCCCAGACCTGGACCCCGCCCTGCATCTGCGACCAGAACGCACCCGGATCGACGCCGATCAGCACGACACCGACGAAGTAACCGCCGAGCACGCCGACCGCGTTGAAGATCGCGGCCAGGAGCGGCATCGCGATGATGCCCGCCCACAGGCGCGGCGCGATCACGTTCTTGATCGGGTCCACCGCCATCATCTCGAGCGCGGTGAGCTGCTCGCCGGCTTTCATCAGACCGATCTCGGCCGTGAGCGACGTGCCCGCGCGGCCCGCGAACAGCAGCGCGGTGACGACCGGCCCGAGCTCGCGCACGAGCGACAGCGCGACCAGCAGGCCGAGCGCCTGCTCGGAACCGTAGCGGTTCAGCGTGTAGTACCCCTGCAGGCCGAGCACGAAGCCGACGAACAGCCCCGACACGGCGATGATCACGAACGAATAGTTGCCGAGGAAATGGATCTGCTTCGTGACCAGCCGAGGCCGGCGCAGCAGCGGGAAGAATTCCAGCACGAGGCGCACGAACAGCCGCGTGCCGTAGCCCGCGCGCTCGAGGCCGCCGATGACGTAACGTCCGATCGCGCTGATCATGCGCGCCCTCCGCCGAGCCCGAAATCCGCCGCCAGCGGCGGGCTCGTGTAATGAAATTTGAACGGGCCGTCCGGCGCGCCGTCGATGAACTGCCGCACGCTCGGATCGGTCGACGCGCGCAGCTCGTCGGGCGTCCCCTGCGCGAGCACGCCGCCGTTGGCCAGGAAATACACGTAGTCGGCGATCGCGAACGATTCGGGCACGTCGTGCGTGACGAGGATCGACGTGGCGCCCAGCGCCTCGTTCAGCGTGCGGATCAGGTTCGCGGTGATGCCGAGCGAGATCGGATCGAGGCCGGCGAACGGCTCGTCGTACATGATGAGCTGCGGATCGAGCGCGATCGCGCGTGCCAGCGCGATGCGGCGCGCCATCCCGCCCGACACCTCGGACGGCATCAGGTCGCGCGCGCCGCGCAGCCCGACCGCGTTGAGCTTCATCAGCACGAGATCGCGGATCAGGTCTTCGGGCAGGTCGGTATGCTCGCGCAGCGCGAACGCGACGTTCTCGAACACCGACATGTCGGTGAACAACGCGCCGAACTGGAACAGCATGCCCATCTTGCGGCGCAGCGCATACAGGCCGTCGCGCGTTTGCGCGCCGACATCGGCGCCGTCGAACAGCACCTGGCCTCGGCGCGCGCGCACGAGGCCGCCGATCAGGCGCAGCACGGTCGTCTTGCCGCAACCCGACCCGCCCATGACCGCGACGACCTGCCCACGCCCGAAGCGCAGGTTCAGGTTGGACAGGACGAGGCGGTCGCCGTAGCCAAAGTCGACGTCGCGAAGTTCCAGCAGGGTCTCGGTAGGAGTGGGGCTCACGGAGCTGACAGTCCTTTTACGCAGAACGCCGAATTATAGGGCCTGCATTGGAATGATGTCGTGACGCCGTTCCGGGCCCTGCGGTCAATGATTGTCAAATTGTCCGGGAAAACATTGCTGCAACGCAACAACGGCAGCCCGATAGTCGGCCGCGCCCGTCACCGCACTGACCACCGCAACACTGCCGACACCCGTCGCCAGCACGGCCGGCAGCGCGTCGAGCCCCACCCCGCCGATCGCGACGAGCGGCGCCCGCGCCCCCGCGAAGCGCGCATAGCGGGCAATCCGCGCCAGGCCCTGCGGCGGCGCGGCGACGGCCTTGGTCGCGGTTGCATACACGGGGCCGAGCGCGAGGTAGCTCGGGCGCTCGTGCAATGCCCGCAACATTTCGTAATAACCGTGGCTCGAAAGTCCGAGCCGCAGGCCCGCGCGCGCAATCGCGGCCAGATCGGCCGTTTCGAGGTCTTCCTGGCCCAGATGAACGCCGTACGCCCCCTCTTCCACGGCGATCTGCCAGTGATCGTTGATGAACACGCGCGCATCGGGATGGCGGCGCCCGGCCGCGACCGCGCGTGCGATTTCCCGCCGCAACGTGTCCGGCGTCGCGCCTTTCACGCGCAGTTGCACGGTCCGCACACCGCAATCGAGCACGCGCTCGACCCATTCGGCGTCCGGCACGACCGGATAGAGGCCGAGCTGCGCGGGGCACGGCGCGAACGCGGGTTCCGGCGCGGCCGGCAGCCCGGCGACACGCGGGAACTGCGCGGCGTCGACCGGCCACGCATCGGCGGCGCGTGTTTCGTCGCCGTCGCGCCAGGCCAGCGCCAGCACCAGCGCGTCGACCGGCGCAAAACCGCAGTCGAGGAACGCGGCGAGCGCGGCAATCCAGTCGTCCGCGAGCGGATGCGCGGCGTCGA
>NZ_LDVA01000161.1:0-36676 GCF_050768715.1 Burkholderia sp. ZZQ-2
CATCGGCAATGGCACCTGCAACGGCGTCCGGAGCGGCATCCACACCGACATCAGCGCCCGTGCAGGCTTCCGCGCCTGTTCCCGCTTCCAGTCCGGCGTCGACACCCGCCGCCGCCGCATCGGCGCCCGCCGCTTCCCCACCCGCCGCTGCGACGCCGACGCCGGCACCGGCCGCACCTGCGCACGTGTCCGCCGCATCTGCCCCCGTATCGGCATCGGCGCCCTCGAGCTCGGCACCCGCGCCTGCCGCGGCCAATCCTGTCGCCTCGTCCGCCCCGTCCGGCGCGAGCGCACCGGCCGCAAACTGACCGGTCACCCGTATCGCCGCGCCCGGCCGTAACCGGCGCAGCGCGACGATACGCACCCTTCCCGTCGTTCTTCGCATGAATTTCCGCGCTGCCAGCTGCCTGTCCGTTGCGTAGCCGGCATTGCGTCGACGCTTCGCAGCGGGAATACGCGGCCAATGCACGCGTTCGCCGCGCTCGACGGCCGCCCCGCCTACCGCAACGTTGCGCGCAGCGTCTGCAACTGCTCGACGGTCGCCGTCACGCCGCCGCAGACGATCACGGCGATATCCGTCGCCGACGCGAGCACGGGCACCGGCCGCTCGAGCGCAGCCAGCGCGGCACCGCAGGCGGGCTCGACGACGATCCGGTGCTCGTCGACGAAGCGCAGCGACGCGGCCACCGCGTCGGCGTCGGACACGACGACCGGATGAATCTCGTGCCGCGTCGCCCATTCGACCGCCGCGTCGCACGGCCGCTTCGCGCCAAGCGACGTCGCGATGCTCGTGATCGCCGGCAATTCGACCGGGCGCCCCTGCGCGAGCGAGCGCGCATAGCAGTCGGCGCCTTCCGTTTCGGCCGCGACCACCGGCACGTCGTGCCAGCCGTTGCGCGCCAGCCCTTCGAGCACACCGCACAGCAGCCCGCCGCCGCCGACCGCGAGCACGACCGCGTCGGGCTTCGGGCCGGCCGCCGCCATCTCGTCGATCATCGTCGCGTGACCCTGCCACAGCGCGCGGTCGTCGAACGGGTGCACGAACGCATCGTGCTCGCCGAGCGCCGACTGCGCGAACGCGTTCGCCTCGGCCCAGCTCGGGCCGTGCACGATCAGCTCCGCGCCCTCGACACGGATCAGCTCGCGGGCGCGGGCCGATGCGCTTTCCGGCACGACGACGCGTACCGGCACGCCGAGTTCGCGGCCGCAATAGGCGACCGCGATGCCCGCGTTGCCGCCCGACGACGACACGAACCGCCGCGCGCCGGCCGCGTGCCGCGCTTCGCAGACGGCACCGATGCCGCGCAGCTTGAACGAGCCCGACGGCTGCAGCGCATCGAGCTTCAGCCGGATGGTCCTGCCGAGCCGGCGGGACGCGATTTGCGAGCGGATATAGGGAGTCGGGATATGAAGCGGCATGGGGACGGAACCAATGGGAACGGAGCGAACGGAAGAAACGCACGGAAGAAGCGCACGCGACCTGCGAGGGCGAGCGGCGATGACGGCCATCGTACGGCAGGCTCTCCATGCTTTCCAATACCATCGCATGGCACTTGCTATGCTTCACAGGTATATCAACGAACCAGAACGGATACCGCATGCGCCAGATCGAATTGCGTCACCTGCGCTACTTCGTCGCCGTCGCACAAGCCGGCAGCGTGATGTCGGGCGCCCGTGCGGCCGGCATCGTCCAGCCCGCGCTGTCGCGACAGATCCGCGAACTCGAGGACGCGATCGGCACGCCGCTGCTGGTCCGCCGCGCAACGGGCGTCACGCTCACGGCGGCCGGCACGAGCTTCCTGCAGGATGCGACCGGCCTGCTCGCGACATTGCAGGACAGCCGTGAGCGCGCGCTGCGCAGCGCGGCCGGCCAACTGGGCGAACTCCGGCTCGGCGCGTTGCCGAACTGCCTGCCGTTGCCTGTCGTCGCGAACGTCCTCAGGGCGTTTCGCGATGCCTGCCCGGACGTCAAGCTGTCGATCGCGCCGATGCTGTCGGCCGAACAGGCGAACGCGCTGGTGCGCGGCCAGCTCGACGGCGGCATCATGGCGTGGCGTCGCGACGAGGCGCCGCACCTGTCCGGCGTCCGATTGCTGAGCGACCGCTTCGTGCTCGCGATGCCCGCGCCGCCGGGCGGACACTTCACCGCGCCGCGCACGCTGGCCGACGTCGCGAACGAGCCGTTCGTGTGGTTCGACGCGCAGCGCTCCGCCGCGCATCACCGGTTCCTGATGGCGCAGTGCCGGCAGGCTGGCTTCACGCCGCGCATCGCGCAGGTCGGCAGCGACATCCCGACGCTGATCGGCCTCGTCGCGGCCGGAATGGGCTGTGCGTTCGTGCCGGAAAGCGCGTCGCCGACCTGCCCGCACACGGTCCGGCTCGTCGCGCTCGACGAACTCGCGAGCCGCTTCGACATCGAGTTCGTGTTCGACGGCGCCGCCGTGCCGCCGTCGCCCGTCGTCGCGCGGTTTCTGGCGGCCGTGCGTGATGCGGCCGGCGAAGCGAACTGACCGGACGCAGTTCGACCGAAGACGCGCCCGGCACACGATCGGGCGGCCGAATTCGCCCCGTCGATCCACGACCGGATACCCCTTTGTCAAAACGCCGGTTCGACTGGCCTCACGTACTAATCACCAGCATCGCTTCCGCTAAACATCTTTCAAAACGCCAACGGAAGGCGCCGCAGCGCCGGTGTTTTTAAATTGACACCCAAAACAGCCGTTTAACGCCGGTTCGAATTGTCATGCGTCGAAATATACTTCGCGCGCATCCCACCCTCGTGCCAAAGAGAGGATGCGTTTCTGCCCCGGTCACGGTCCCCCTGTGGCCGGGGCTTTTTTTACCTGCGCGCCTTGTCTGCAAAGGGTTTCCGGCGATGACGCGACGCTCGCGCCGGACGATGGCCGCCACCTCGCCGGCCCGCCGGATCCGCGCCGCCGGACGGGCGGCGGACGGCTTCCGGGCCACCGGGCGAAAAAGGGCGAAACGGACATCCGTCCGCGTCGAACCGCCCACGGATCGCGCTCTCCCGGTCGAGCGTCACCCACCCATCTTTACAACCCGCTTTCACAAAAGCCCTCCGCTCGTTCACCCGTGCCGTCTGTCGGTTTCGCTGTACGCTGCATTGTTGAAATGAAATCAAGATAATTTCGTCCGGATACGGCTTTTTCCGCAAAAGTGAAGCAGGCACACTTCGCACTGTCCTCAATGGCCTCGTGCCGTTGTTTCTCGATTACAGGAGCACATCGCGTGAACCCCACGACTTCCTCTCCTTCCCGCCCGGGCGGCGGCGCCGCGCTGCCGCTGCTGGCACTCGCCGCCGGTGCATTCGGCATCGGTACGACCGAGTTCTCGCCGATGGGCCTGCTGCCGGTGATCGCCGAAGGCGTGCACGTGTCGATTCCGCAAGCCGGCATGCTGATCAGTGCTTACGCGATCGGCGTGATGGTCGGCGCGCCGCTGATGACGCTGCTGCTCGCGCGCTGGTCGCGCCGCTCGGCGCTGATCGCGCTGATGTCGATCTTCACGATCGGCAACCTGCTGTCGGCGCTCGCGCCCGACTACACGACGCTGCTGCTCGCCCGCCTCGTGACGAGCCTCAACCACGGCGCCTTCTTCGGGCTCGGCTCGGTGGTCGCGGCCAGCCTCGTGCCGCGCGAAAAGCAGGCCAGCGCGGTCGCGACGATGTTCATGGGTCTCACGATCGCGAACGTCGGCGGCGTGCCGGCCGCGACCTGGCTCGGCCAGATCATCGGCTGGCGCATGTCGTTCGCGGCGACCGCGGGCCTCGGCCTGGTTGCGATCGCGGGGCTGTTCGCCGCGCTGCCGAAGGGCGAAGCCGGCAAGATGCCCGACCTGCGCGCCGAACTCTCGGTGCTGACGCGCCCCGTCGTGCTCGGCGCGCTCGGGACGACCGTGCTCGGCGCCGGCGCGATGTTCACGCTCTACACGTATGTCGCACCGACGCTCGAGCACCTGACCGGCGCCACGCCCGGCTTCGTGACTGCGATGCTGGTGCTGATCGGCGTCGGCTTCTCGATCGGCAACATCGCGGGCGGGCGTCTGGCCGACCGCTCGCTCGACGGCACGCTGATCGGTTTCCTGCTGCTGCTGATCGCAACGATGGTCGCGTTCCCGGTACTCGCCAGCACGCATGCCGGCGCCGCCGTCACGCTGCTCGTGTGGGGCATCGCGACGTTCGCGGTCGTGCCGCCGCTGCAGATGCGCGTGATGCGGGCGGCCCACGAGGCGCCGGGCCTTGCGTCGGCGGTCAACATCGGCGCGTTCAACCTCGGCAACGCACTCGGCGCGGCCGCCGGCGGCGCGGCGATCTCGGCGGGCTTCGGGTATGCGGCCGTGCCGCTCGTCGGCGGGCTGATCGCCGCGGCCGGCCTCGCGCTCGTCTTCCTGCAGATCGCGCAACAGCGCCGCGCTCCGGCCGCCGCGAATTCGTAATCGCGACACGCCGTCCACCGGCGACGAATGCCGGATCACCACCCCGCACCAACACACGTTCGCGGCCGCTCGATGCGGCCGCGTTCGTTTTCAACCGTCAATTCCACTTCATTCATTCTTCCAGTCCGGATATCCGGAATATCCGTAAATCCCGCTTCAACAAGAATCAAATTCTCTTGCGAATTGCGGGAATCAATTCAATTCCCTTGAGCGATTCATTTTTTCGCCCTCTGAATTCCGCCGAATTCATTAATCAACCATTCCGTACAGGCTGATTCATCCCCGCTAATTCAGGCAAAAATTCACGCCCGAATCCAGCATGACTCATGAAGTGCTTGCTACATACCAGGAAAATATTTCACTCAATTCGCATATTGAAATCACAAATCGCAATGCTTCCAGACTTTATTTACCCAACACCCAATCCAGATGTAACAAAATGAAACAGCGCCGATTTTAATATTGAAAGAATTGCGGGTTCGTATCAGCATTTGCGGTACCGTGGCCTGCGAAGCGCGGCATAAATCCAACGAAAATTCGATCGATGAGGGATCTGCGTGAAAGTCGCCATCGTATCCACCACATTGTCGCTCGCGCTGTCAGTCGGCCTTTCGACACCCGCCGCAGACGCCGCCGTCTATTCGAACGGCACGTCGACCGCCACCTTCAACGTCACGCTCACGCTGCAACCGAACTGCGCGATCACGGCGAACCCGCTGGCCTTCGGCACGAACGGCGTGCTGTCCGCCGCGATCAACCAGCAGACGACCTTGAGCGTCACCTGTACCAACACGACGCCGTACAACGTCGGTCTCGACGCGGGCCTGGTCACGGGGTCGACCGTCGCGAGCCGGCTGATGGCCGGCACGGCAACCGGCAACACGACGACGACGGTCGGCTTCCAGCTCTACCAGGACGCCGGACGGACGACGATCTGGGGCAACACGCAAGGCACGGACACCGTGGCCGGCACCGGCACGGGGTCCGCACAGTCCTTCACCGTCTACGGCCAGGTGCCCACGCAAGCCACGCCGAAGCCGGACACTTATCAGACGACCATCACCGCAACCGCCTACTTCTGACCGGCGCTGCTTCCCATGTCCGCATTACGTCGAACGCTCGCCGCGCTGCTGTGCGCGGCCGGCGCCGCGCACGCCGCGTCGCTGCAGATTTCCCCCGTCACGATCGAATTCGGCGCCGACGACGCGGCCACCGGCATCACACTCCGCAATCCGGGCGAGCGCCCGGTGTACGGGCAGGTGCGCGTGTTCCGCTGGGATCAGGCCAATGGCCAGGATGCGTTGACGCCCACCCAGGATCTGCTCGCCAGCCCGCCGCTGATCGAGGTCGGCAAGCAGTCCGAGCAGCTGATCCGCGTCGTGCGCGCTTCGCGTACGCCAGCCGGTACCGAGCAGACCTACCGGCTGCTGATCGACGAGTTGCCGCAGCCCGGCGAGGCACCGGCCAACGGCGTGTCGATCCGGCTGCGCTATTCGATTCCGGTATTCGTCGAGCCGGCCGCCAACGGCGCGCCGCAGCTCGACTGGGCGCTCCTGCGCAGCAACGGCGGCTGGGTGCTGCGCGTGCACAACGGCGGCACGCGGCGCGCGCAACTCGCGTCGGTCGAACTCGTGACCGGCGACGGGCGCGCGTACCCGCTCACGCGCGGGCTGCTCGGCTACGCGCTCGCGGGCCGAACCGGCCAGTGGAGCGTGCCGCTGCCGGCCGGCGTCGCGCTCGGCGGCAAGGTCACGGTACGGGCGGCCGTCAATTCGCAGCCGGCCAGTGCGGTCGTCGCGGTGGAGCCGCCGGGCTAGACCGCCGGTGCGCCGCCCGGCCTCTCCCCCTTCGCCACGCGCCGGCACGCCCCCGGCCAACGGACGCGGAACGCCGCGCCGCTCGCCGCGCGCCGTGCTCGCGGCCATCGTGGCCGGCGGCCTGCTCGCGCTCGGCCCGGTGCGCGCTGACGAACTCCCGGTACTCGTGATGACCGACGGCACGCACGACGTGATCCTCGAAGTCAGCGTCAACGGCGAAAACACGACGCTGCTCGCGCACTTCCGCGAACGCGACGGCCACCTGTCGGCGAGCGGCGCCGACCTGCGCACGATCGGCGTCGCGACCGACCGGCTCGGCCTCGCCGACGCGGCGACGGTCGACCTCGACGCGATTCCCGGCCTGCGCTACCGCTACGACGCGGCACGCCAGAGCGTCGACCTGCGGATGCCCGACTCGCTGCGCCGGCCGTACGCGGTCGACAGCCGTGCGTTGCCGCCCACGCAGGCGGCCAGCGCGTCGCGCGGCGTCGCGATCAACTACGAGGCGTACGCGCAGACGATCGGCGACCGGCAGTACTCGCTCTACACCGACGTGCGCTACTTCGATCCGGGCGGCGTGTTCGACACCACGGGCGCCGCGACCTTCTACAACGGCCAGCGGCGCTACACGCGCTTCGATACGTCATGGAGCCGCTCGGACCCGGCGCGGCCGAGCACGACGCAGATCGGCGACACGATCTCGGGGTCGCTCGCGTGGACGCGCTCGGTGCGCATCGGCGGCTTCCAGTGGCGCAGCAACTTCGCACTGCGCCCCGATCTCGTCACGTTCCCGATCCCGTCGCTCGCGGGCTCCGCCGCCGTCCCGTCGGCCGTCGACCTCTACATCAACAACGTGCGCCAGTACACCGGCAACGTGCCGAGCGGCCCGTTCCTCATCCATGACGTGCCGGGCATCAGGGGTGCCGGCCAGGCGACCGTCATCACGCGCGACGCGCTCGGCCGCACCGTCGCGACCTCCGTGCCGCTCTATGTCGATACGCGCATGCTGTCCGCCGGGCTGTCGAGCTATTCGTTCGAAGCCGGCTTCCTGCGCCGCAACTACGGGCTGCGGTCGTTCGACTACGACGCGCGGCCGGCCGTCAGCGGGTCGATGCGGCGCGGCGTCACCGACGCGCTGACCGTCGAGGGGCATGCGGAAGCGACCGGCAGCGTGCTCAACGCCGGCGTCGGCGCGCTGCTGCGGCTCGGCTACGCGGGCGTCGTGAGCGGCGCGGTCGCGGGCAGCGCCGGCCGCTTTCCGGGCACGCAGGTGAGCGTGGGCTACCAGCTGATCGAGCCGCGCTTCTCGATCAACGCGCAGACGATCCGCGCGTTCGGCCGCTACGGCGACCTGGCCTCGCGCGACGGCGCGACGGCGCCGGCGGCGACCGACCAGGCGACGCTCGCGCTGCCGTTCATGCACCGCCAGACCCTGTCGCTCAGCTATATCGGCTTCCGGATGCCGCAAGGCCCGGGCACGCGGATCGGCACGGTGTCGTACACGCTGGGCTTCGGCGATCTCGCGTCGCTGAGCGTGAGCGCGTACCGCGACTTCGCGCAGCAGGGTGCGAACGGCGCGTTCGTGTCGCTGAACATCGGGCTCGGCCGCAACACGTCGATCAACACGACCGTCGGCCGCCAGCGCGGCCAGTCGAACTACACCGTCGACGCGAGCCGCCCGCCCGACTACGGCGGCGGCTGGGGCTGGGGCGTGCAGACGGGCGGCACAGGCGCGGTGCCCTACCGGCAGGCGCAACTGCGGTATCTCGGCCACGCGGGCGAAGTCATCGCGGCCGCGCAGCACATCGACCGACAGACCGGCGCGTCGCTCGACGTGAGCGGCGCGCTCGTGTTCATGGACAGCAGCCTGCAGGTGTCGCGCCGCATCGACGACGGCTTCGCGCTCGTGTCGACCGACGGCGTCGCGGGCATTCCGGTGCTGCACGAGAACCGCGTGATCGGCACGACCGACCGCGCGGGGCACCTGCTCGTGCCCGACCTGAACGCGTACCAGAACAACCAGATCGCGATCGACTCGATGAAGCTGCCCGCCGATGCGCGGATCGCCCGCACGTCGATGACGGTCGTGCCGCAGGCGCAATCGGGTGTCGTCGCGCACTTCGGCGTGTCGCGCTATCGCGCGGCGTCGGTGATCCTGCGCGACGCCGAGGGCCGGCCGCTGCCGGCCGGTGCGCGCGTGCATCACGCCGAAAGCGGCGCGGATACGATCGTCGGCTACGACGGGCTCACGTTCATCGACGGACTGAAGGAGGACAACCACCTCGTGATCGACTCCGGCACGCAGCGCTGCATCACGGAATTCGCGTTCACCGCGCCCGGCAACGGCTCGCTGCCGACCATCGGGCCCCTCACCTGCCGGGCGGCGCCATGAGGCTCGCGCTGCTGCTCGTCATCGCGTTCGCCGCGTGGTGCGGCGTGCCGCATCACGCGCGGGCCGAGTCCTGCACGGCCACGGCGTCGACGGTCAGTTTCGGATCGGTCAGCCCGATCTCCAACGCACCGGTCACCGCGACCGGCACCGTCAGCGTCACCTGCACATGGTCGACCGTCTCGCTGGTGCCGAACGTGCTCGTGTGCCTGAACCTCGGCGGCACGAGCCCGCGCAGCCTCGTCAACGGCACCGACGCGATGCAGTACGACCTCTATCTCGACGGCGGACATTCGGTCGCGTGGGGCTCGGTGTATTCCGGCACGACGCCGGCGTCCGTCACGCTCGCCAAACCCGCGCTCGGCACGAGCGCGTCCGCGACGGTCACCGTGTACGGACAGATCACCGGAAACCAGCCGACCGTGCCGACGACCGGCAACAGCACCACGACCTATTCGCAGCAGTTCGGCGGCAACACGACGTCGATCAACACCGGGTTCTACCTGCTCGTCGCGCCGACCTGCGCATCGCTGACGACGTCGAGCGGCACCTTCCCGTTCGGCGCGACGGCGGACGTCATCAACAACTGCAACATCAACGCGACCAACGTGAACTTCGGCACCGCGAGCATCCTGTCGGGCACGCTCGCGGCAACGGGGACGATCACCGCGCAATGCACCAACGGCGACGCGTGGAAAATCGCGCTGAGCAGCGGCGGCAGCGGCGACGTGACGGCGCGCCAGATGAAGCGCAGCGGTGGTGGCGGGACGATCGATTACGGGCTGTATACGGACGCCGCGCACTCGATCGGATGGGGCGACGGCACGGGCGGCAGCGCGACGGTCACGGGTGTCGGCACGGGCACGTCGCAGGTCGTGACCGTGTACGGCGCGGTGCCGGCGCAGGCCACGCCCGCGCCCGGCAGCTACAGCGACACGATCACCGCGACGATCAGTTTCTAGCGTTCAACGGCGTGAACGGGCGGGCGCGCCGCTCAGAACGTGACGGTCCATGCGGGCGGCGCGCCCGCGCCGATGCTGCGCGGCGCCGACCGCGCGTCGGGCAGCGCCGCGTGGCTGAGCACGAACGGCGTGCCGTGCATGCAACTGACGCTCGGCATGCCGGCATCGGCAGCCGCCTGCGGCGCGCCGGCGTCGATCGTGCAGGTTTCCGGAATGACGAGACTGACTCGCAGCGGAATCGACGGCTCCGCCGCGCTCGCGAGCGACCCTGCGCCCAGTACGGCGAGCGCGATCGCACCGCGTGTGATCTGGCCGGCTGTCATCGTGCGGCCCTCCTTCGTGCATCCATCCAGGCAGATGCGCGAATTATCGGCATGCGCGCGGAAAACCTCAATCCGCACGCACGCGGTCGAACCCCGCCGCGCCGGTCAGCGCGCGGCGGCGAACCCGCCGAAGAACGCACGCGCGTTGGCGTCGAGGCTTTCGAGGTGATAGCCGCCTTCCTGCACGATCACCGTCGGCAACCCGAGTGCGCCGATGGCCCCGCCGAGCCGCCCGAAACCGCCGGTCGTGACGGCAACCTGCGATTGCGGATCGTCCTTGTAGATATCGAAGCCGAGTGCGAGTACGAGCGCATCGGGCTGGAACCGCGCGAGCGCGCGCAGCGCGTCGTCGAGCCGCTCGAAGAACGCCGACTCGGGCGCGCCGTGCGGCATCGGCAGGTTGAGGTTGAAACCGTCGCCGGCGCCCGTGCCCGTCTCTTCCTCGTAACCCGCGACGACCGGGTAGAAGTTGGTCGGGTCGCCGTGGATCGACACGTACAGCACGTCGTCGCGGCCGTAGAAGATCTCCTGCACGCCCTGCCCGTGATGCATGTCGGTGTCGAGGATCGCGACCCGGCGATGGCGGCCGAGCAGCGACTGCGCGGCGATCGCCGCATTGTTCAGGTAGCAGAAGCCGCCGGCCGCGTCGCGGCGCGCGTGATGGCCGGGCGGCCGGCACAGCGCGTACGCGTCGCGTGCGCCGTCGTTGACGTCGGCCGCAGCCGCAAGCGCACTCTGCGCGGACCAGTACGCGGCACGCCACGTGTTCGCACCGACCGGGCAACTGCCGTCGGCGAGATAGCGCGCGGCCTTCGCGAGCACGCCGCGCAGCGGGTTCGGGTCCCGCACGAACACGTTCGACATCACTTCGTCGCCCCAGTCGTCGGGCATCCGTTTCCAGTCGCGGTGCGCTTCTTCCAGAAAGCGCAGGTAGTTCATGTCGTGCACGGCCGCGATCGGCGCGGTGCCGCGGTCGGCCGGCTCGCGCACGTCGAAGTCGAGCGACCGGACGGCCGCGACGAGCCGCGCCGCGCGCTCGGGCACTTCCTGCGGCTCGCGCATCCGGCCGCGCGACAGGTAGCTGCGCGGATGGTGCAGCAGCTGCTCGGGATGGAAATAGGTGTTCATCGTTTGCCCTCGTCGGTTGTTCTGTCTGTCGATCGATCGGTTCGCGCTGTCACGCATCCTGCGTGGCGGCCGCCGCGGCAACGCGCGCCGCGACGCCGGCGCGCGCGAGCACCGCATGAAGGAGCACGTTCGTGCCGCGCGTCACGTCGGCGGGCAGCGCGTCCTCGGCTTCGTTGTGCGACAGGCCGTCGACGCACGGGATGAACACCATCGCGGTCGGAACGCGGCGCGCGAGCAGGATCGCGTCGTGCCCGGCGCCGCTGACGATCCGCTCGTTCGTATAGCCGAACGCGGCAGCCGCCTGCGCGACCAGTTCGACGCAGTCGCGATCGAACGGCGTCGCCGGGCTGCGCCAGCAGGTGTCGATCGCGACCTGCACGCCGCGCGCCGCGGCGACACGTGCACAGGCATCGCGCAGTTCGCGCTCCATCGCGTCGACTTGCGCATCGTCGTGATGACGGAGGTCGACCGTGAACGTCACGTCGCCGGCAATGGTGTTGCGCGACGCGTTGCGGATGCCGACCTGCCCGATCGTCGCGAGCCCGCGCGGTGCATGACCGGCGACGATCCGTTCGAGTTCGAGCGCCATCTGCGCGCTCGCGAAATACGCGTCCTTGCGATACGGCATCGGTGTCGTGCCCGCATGCGCGGCCACGCCCGTCACCGTCACGTCGAGCCAGCGGATCGCCTGCCCGCCCGTGACGACGCCGATCGTCGTACCGTTGGCCTCCAGCACCGGGCCCTGTTCGATATGCGCCTCGAAGTACGCATCGACCGCGCCGCCCGTCGCGCGCGCGCCGCGATAACCGCAGGCGTCCAGTGCCGCGCCGAGCGTGATGCCGTCTGCGTCCTGCTTCGCGAGCGCATCGTCGAGCGGCAACACGCCCGTGAACACGGCCGAGCCGAGCATCGCCGGCGCGAAACGCGCGCCCTCCTCGTTGGTCCACGACACGATTTCCAACGGCTTGCCGGTCGCGATGCCTGCGTCGTTCAGCGTGCGCACGAGCTCGAGCGCGGCGAGCACGCCATAAACGCCGTCGAACCGGCCGCCTTCGGGCTGCGTGTCGAGATGGCTGCCGATCAGCACCGGCGCGGCCTGCGCATCGACGCCGTCGCGCCGCGCGAACAGGTTGCCGACCGCGTCGACGCTCACCGTCATCCCCGCGTCGCGACACCACTGCGCGAACAGGTCGCGCCCGCGACGATCGTCGTCGGTGAGCGCCAGGCGCCGCACGCCGCCGCGAGGCGTCGCACCGACGCGCGCCATGTCCGCCAGGCTCTGCCACAAGCGGGCGCCGTCGATTTCCAGCAGGTCTTTCATGTGCACTCCGGATGAATTCGTTCGTTGAGGTTCACTGCGAGCCGAGCGCTTCGGCGGCGGCCGGCCGCGCTGCGCGGCGTGCGTCGATCGCGACGATGGAGAGCAGCGAGATGCCGGCCAGGCACGTGTAGAACACCGCGAGCGGCCACCACTGGCCCGTGAAGCGATGCGCGAGCCACGTGCCGACGAGCGGCGTCAGGCCGCCCGCGATCGCGCCGCAAATCTGGTAAGCGAGCGAAATCGCCGAATAGCGCACGTGCGCGGGAAACACGTCGCTCACGAAACCCGCGATCACCGAATAGAAGCCGGCCATGCACACCACGGCGAGCGCGATGCCGGCAATCAGCGACGCGGACGTGCCGCCCTGCACGAGCATGAACATCGGATACGGCGACAGCATCGCGAGCAGCGCCGCGAGTTTCAGGAAGCGCGCGCCGCCGATGCGCTCGGCGATCCACGCGGCGACCGGCTGCGCGAAGAACTGGATGATCGCGACCGCGAACAGGCTGTCGAGGATCAGCGATCGCGAGACGCCGACGTACTGCGTCGTGTACGCGATCATGAACGTGTTCGTGAAATAGACGCCCGCGATGCCGATCGTGTTCGCGCCGATGCAGAGGAACACGAGCCCCGACGCCGAGCGGAACACTTCCGCAACCGGCAGCTTCACCGTGCGGTTGGTTTCCTTCACGCGCGCGAATTCCGGCGACTCGTTCACGCCGAGCCGGATCAGGATGCCGACCACGAGCAGCACCGAACTCGCGAGAAACGGCAGGCGCCAGCCCCACGCGAGGAAGTCCGCCTTGTCCATCGACGTGACCGCGCGAAACGCGATCAGCGACAGGATCAGCCCGGCCGGGCTGCCGAGTTGCGCGAACGACGCGAAGAACGTGCGGCGCCCCTGCGGCGCATGCTCGCCCGCCATCAGCACCGCGCCGCCCCATTCGCCGCCGACCGCGATCCCCTGCACCACGCGCAGCGCAACGAGCAGCACCGGCGCGAGCAGGCCGACCGTCGAATAATCGGGCAGCAGCCCGACGCAGACGGTCGCGACGCCCATCATCATCAGCGTCGTCATCAGCGCCTTCTTGCGGCCGATGCGATCGCCGAGGTGCCCGAAGATCACGCCGCCGAGCGGCCGCGCGAAGAAGCCGACCGCGAAGGTCGCGAACGACGCCATCGTGCTGACGAAGCGGTCATGCGACGGAAAATAGAGTTCGCCGAACACGAGCGCGGCGGCGGTCGCGTAGATGTAGAAGTCGTACCACTCGATCATCGTGCCGATGAACGCGGCCGTCGCGGCGCGTCCCGGCTGGCGGGCGGAAGGAAGAGACTGGGTCATGCGGGCTCCTGACGCGCGCCGCTGCGGCGCGACGCGCAATATCGTGGACGGCCGTCTGTCGCGGCCTTGCGCCGCACGCTGCGGCGCCCCTCCTTTATCGGTGACCGCAAATCATTAGTCAAATTTCAAGTTATTATTCACCGTATAAATTCAACTAATATCCACCCGACGCCTCGCCCGGAGACCCGATGCGCCCCGACCTCGCCCCGTTCCTGAACGACCGTCTCGACTGGAACCTGTTGCGCACCTACCTCGTCATCGTGCAGGAGCGCTCCGTGAGCCGCGCGGCCGCGCGCCTGCACGTGACGCAGCCGGCCGTGAGCCAGGCATTGCGGCGGCTCGAGGACACGCTCGAACGCAAGCTGATCGAGCGGCGCGGCACGCACTTCGCGACGACGCCGGCGGGCGAAGCCGTGTACCGGATCGCAAGCGACATCTACGGCGGCATCTCGCGCCTCGAAACCGAAATCGACGACAGCACGGCCGACCTGACCGGCTCGATCCGGCTGCTGACGGTGAGCCGCATCGAGTCGCCCGTCTACGACGAATTCCTCGCGGAATTCCATCGCGCGTATCCGCGCATCGACCTGCAGATCGAGGTGATGCGCTCGTCGGACATCCTGTCTTCGCTGCTGCAGAAAACCGCCACGGCCGGGCTCGGCCTGTGCCGCACGCCGCACGACAAGCTGGAGATGCGCTGCTTCCTGCGCCAGCGCTATGCGATCTACTGCGGCCGCCATCACCGGCTGTTCGGGCAGACGCAACTGCGCATGGACGATCTGCTCGCCGAGAATTTCGTGTCGTTCACGAGCGACCAGATCGGCGACAGCCTGTCGCCGCTCACCGTGTTTCGCGACCAGAAGGGCTTCACGGGACGCATCGTCGCATCGTCGCCGAGCCTCGAGGAAGTGCGACGGCTGATCTTCGCGGGTTACGGGATCGGCTGCCTGCCCGAACACATCGTGCGCGACGACATCGCCCAGCAGCGGCTGTGGCGGCTGCCGCCCGACGAAGGGCTCGTCGACGTCGACGTGTTCCTGCTGTGGCATCGCGATCGCAAGATGAACGCGGCCGAGCACGCGTTTCTCGACGCGATGGAGCGCTGCATGCAGCGCCATTCGCTGGCGGAGCGACTGGGGAAGTAACGGCGCGAGCGCGCCGGAGGAAAGCGCCGGGCGCACACGGCCCGGCGCGTCGGCAACGTCAGAAGCGATGCACGATGCCGAGCTGCACGCCGCGCGCATTCGCGCCCGGATACGCGAGCGGCAGGCCGGGGTTCGCCGCACCGGCGAGCGTGTAGCCGGCCTGGTTGCGGTTGCGCAGGTACGACAGCGCGCCGTAGAAGCTCGTGCGCTTCGACAGGTCGTACTCGTACATCAGCCCGAGCTGGTCCGCATTGTTGCCTTGCGACGACTGGTCGTGCAGATAAGCGTAGCCGAGCGCCACGTAGTTCGCCGGATTGAACTGGTATTTGACCGACAGCCCGTACACGCGCGAATCGATGCCGAGATCGGCCCATTTCACCGCGGAAAAACCGCCGTACACGGTCGCCTTGCCGATCTCGTACGACGCACCGGCCATGATCGTACGATCGGTCGTGGTCGCCATCGCGTTCTTCAGCCACTGGCCCGCGACGAACGCGCCGAACGGCCCGTGTTCGTAAGTCAGGTCGAACTGCCGGCTGGCGCCCGCCGAGCGCACGCCGCCCGCATCGCCGAACCCGAAGTACAGCCCGCCCTGGAAACCGGCGATCTCCGGGCTCTGGTACGACAGCGTATTGCTGGTGCGGAACGCGAACACGGTCAGGTTGTCCATGCCGGACGCCTGCGTGACACCGCCGAACGCATCCTGCCCGCCCTGGTCGTTGAACAGCGGCGAATTCTGGCGGCCCGCGCGCACCTTGCCCCACTGCCCCGCGATGCCGACCCACGCCTGCCGATTGAACAGGCTGCCCGAACTCGCCAGCGAGCCGTCGTTCGGGTTGAAGCCGTTCTCCAGCGCGAACTCGATCTTCTGCCCGCCGCCGATATCCTCGCCGCCCTTCAGCCCGAACCGGCTGCCCCACTGGCCGCCCGAACCGATCGCCGCCGTATAGCCGTTGCCCGTGTTCACGTACTGCGCGAACTCGTCGATCACGCCGTACAGCGTGACGCCGTCCTGCGCGAGCGCCGCGCCCGATCCGGCGGCGCACGCCGCCGCCACCGTCACGCGAAGACCGGCGTGCACCATCCGCGCCCGGGAGTCGCTGCCGCGGGCTGTCGTTTTCTTAGTCATACTATTCAATGGCCTGAGAATGAAACGACACCGCGCGCGGCAGCCGCGCTGCACCGGCATCGTCGAAAGGGAAACGTGTGGAAGAACCCGGCGCAGGCAGCGCCCGGCTCGCGCGGCATTCAGGCCGGCAGCCGGCCGGCCCGATGCGCGTGACGTGTCGTCAGTGGTGAACTTCGCCGCGTTCGAGCGGCAGGATCAGGCGTTCGGGAATGCTGCGGCGCGACGCACGCGCGCCCACGTAATACAGCACGGCCGGCACGATCAGGCCGAGGATCCACGAGATATCGGTGCCGCCGAGCGCATCGACGAGCGGGCCTGTGTAGATGTGCGTCGACATGAACGGCAACTGCACGAGGATGCCGACCACGTAGATCGTGATCGCCATCACGTTCCAGCGGCCGTAGCGGCCGTCCGGATCGGACAGCGCCGGCACGTCGTAGCGCGAGCGCGTGAAGCAGTAGTAGTCGACCAGGTTGATCGCGCTCCACGGCGTGAAGAACGCGAGCAGGAACAGGATGAACGCGGTGAATTCCTTCAGGAACGAATGGCGGCCCGCGAGCGCGATGAGCGTGGAGACGCAGATCATCCCGAAGATGTAGACGAGGCGGCTCTTCGACGACACGGCGCCCTTGCCGCGGAAGCCGCTGACGATCGTCGCCATCGACATGAAGCTGCCGTATGCGTTGAGCGCCGTCACCGTCACCTTGCCGAACGCGATGCTGAAGTACAGCAGTGCGGCCACGGCGCCGGTCGAGCCGAGGCCGACGATATACGCCACCTCATGGTGCGCGAACTGGCTGCCGGCCAGTGCGGCCGCGAACACGCCGAACACCATCGCCGCCTGCGCGCCGATCACCGAGCCCAGGCCGACCGCGAGAAACGTCGCGACCGACGACGTCGAGCGCGGCAGGTAACGCGAGTAGTCGGCGACGTACGGACCGAACGCGATCTGCCACGACGCGGACAGCGACATCGACAGCAGGAAGCTCGCGAGCGAGAAATGCCGGTTCGCGAGCAGCGCGCCGATGTCGTGGTTCGCGAACAGCTGCGTGAACATGTAGACGAACGCGGCGATGCCGATCACGCTCGCGACCCGGCCGACGGCATGGATCGCGCGATAACCGAACACGGTCAGCACGACGATCACGGCGGCGAACAGCAGGATGCCGGCCGCGTCGTCGACGTGCAGCAGCTGCGCGACGGCCTGCCCGGCCAGTACCGAACCGCTCGCGGAAAAGCCGATGTACATCAGGCACACGAGCACGATCGGGATCATCGCGCCATAGACGCCGAACTGCACGCGGCTCGAGATCATCTGCGGCAACCCGAGCTGCGGCCCCTGCGCGCCGTGCAGCGCCATCACCGCGCCGCCGACGAACTGGCCGAGCAGCAGCGCGACCAGCGACCAGAACACGTCGCCGCCGAGCACGACGGCGAGCGCGCCCGTGACGATGGCCGTGATCTGCAGGTTGGCCGACAGCCACAGGGTGAACTGGCTCAGCAGGCCGCCGTGGCGCTCGGCGTCGGGAATGAAGTCGATCGATCGGACTTCGATCAGGCCGCCGGCTTTTCCACTGGGATTCGTAGACACGGGCAAATCTCCAAAATACTCAGGATCACAAATGGTTCGAACAAGACGGGAAGCTGCGAGCCGCCCTTTCGGCTCTGCGGGTGCGGGGCGCCGTGGATCGCCGGCATGCGCCACGCACGCACGGTTTGCGCGCTGGCGCGCAAGCGGCACGACGTGTGCCGACATTGCCAGCGGATGATCTTGTATATACAACTTGCGAGATATCGGGGATTACCCGGTATCGGCCGATTTTCGAAATCGTCCGAACAATCGGCACAGCTTCGGCCGGTTTTATCGAAAGCAGAACGTCGGAATAATGAAAGCTCAGGTGCGCGCGGGCGATGCCTGATCGGGTTCGGCCGTCATGTCGGCGGCCGGGAGCACGGTCAGCATGCGTCGAGCTGCCTCGATGTCGCGTACGTGCAGCCACTCGTCGTAATCGTCGCGGCGCAGGATCACGACGCCCCGCTTCTCTTCGCCGGGCCGATGCATCCGTGCGAACAGCGGATGGGCGTCGGCGTTGACCGTGAGCATCGCCATGCCCACGCGTTCGCGGCCGTCGGCGCCTTCGTAGCGCCGCCAGATGCCGGCGACGCAGCACGGTTGCCAGCCGGCGACGCCGATCCGGTGCCACACGTTGCGACCGGTTTCGTAACAGGGCTCGACGATCCAGCGCACCGGGATCAGGCAGCGCTGGCCGTTGCGCCACGCGGTGCCGTAGAGCCGCGACGAGCCGACCGTTTCCGCCCGCGCGTTCACCGTATCGAGTTTCTTTCTTTTTCGACCGTTCTCGTCGACCCGCTCGGGCTGCATGAATTTCGGCCAGAAACCGAACACGGCCGCGACGACCTCGAGGCCGTCGCCGTCGGCGCGCGCGACCGGCGCCGCGTAGTCGGGATACACGTCGGGTGCCCAGGGGTCGCGGCGGAACAGGTCGCCGATCCCGATCTTCAGCTCGCTGATGCCCGGGTCTTCATCGGGAGCGCGGTAGTGGGTGCACACGGCTCGGTGGACGGTGGAAACGATGTCTCCATCGTAGGTCAGTGCAGGCGCCGCGGTCACGCGATCGCTTGGTATGACGAAACAGTTTTACGAAGCGACGGATCGACAAAGCGCCCGGCGCCTCCGGCGCGTGCCGTCATGCGTACCGCGCGATCCGCAGCGTCAGGATTTCGTCGCCGGCGTCGTCGAGCGTGCCCGTCGGCGTCCAGCCCAGATGCCGGTAGAAGCCGTACGAGCGCGACGCCGGATCGGTCGAGCACCCGAGAAACAGCGACGTGAAACCGTTCGCGGCGAACGCGTCGATCACCTGCTGCAGCAGCCGCTCGCCGATCCCCGCCCCCTCGTATTCGGGCAGGATCGCGAGCACGACGATCTCGCCCGATCCGGTGTCGCCGAAGCAGTAGCCGACCATGCGCCCGTTCGCGCAGCAGACCCGGCCCGAGACCAGGCCGTCCCGGATGCCGTCGCCCCAGCTTTCGACGGTGATGCCGAGGTCGCGCAACTGCGCGTCGGTGAATGCGTTCTCGCGCGTCTTGCCGCGCAGTTCGATGCACGCGGCCGCATCGTCGGGAACGGCCTCGCGCCAGGTGAGTTCAGTCATCGTTCGATTTTTCCGTGGTGCGCCGGCGCGACGCATACAGGCAGATCAGCTCCAGCGCGATCGTCGCGCCGGCCAGCGACGTGATTTCCGCATGATCATACGGCGGCGACACTTCGACCACGTCCATGCCGACCAGGTTGATGCCCTCCAGGTGACGCAGGATCTCGAACGCCTGATGGCTCGACAGCCCGCCCGAGACCGGCGTACCCGTGCCCGGCGCGAACGCGGGATCGAGGCAGTCGATGTCGAACGTCAGGTACACGGGATGATCGCCGACCCGGTCGCGAATGCGCGCGGCGATCGCGGCGGGCGTCGACGCATGCACGTGACGCGCATCCTGGATGTCGAAGCCCATCGGCGCGTCGTTGGTCGTCCGGATGCCGACCTGGGCCGACCGTCCGGGCACGACCCATCCTTCCCGCGCCGCGTGATAGAACATCGTCCCGTGATCGATGCGCTTGACGTCGTGATCGGGCCACGTGTCGGTGTGCGCATCGAAATGCACGAGCGACAGCGGCCCGTGCACCTTCGCATGCGCCTTCAGCAGCGGATACGTGATGAAGTGATCGCCGCCGAGCGTCAGCATCGCGCAGCCGCGCGCGAGGATTCCGTCGGCATGCCGCTCGATCGCGCCCGGCACCGATTCGGGCTGCCCGAGATCGAACGCGCAATCGCCGTAGTCGACCGCGGCCAGCACGTCGAACGGATCGAACGACCACGGCCACGGGCGCTCCCACGCGATGCCCGTCGACGCGATCCGCAACCCGCGCGGGCCGAAGCGCGTGCCGGGCCGGTGCGATGCGGCGGAATCGAACGGCACGCCCGTGATCGCGAGGTCGACGCCGTCGAGCTCGCGGCTGAAACGCCGGCGCATGAAGCTCGTCGCGCCCGCGAAGGTCGGCTCGGCCTGCGTGCCGTAGAGGCTGTCGCGCGTGAATGCGAAATCGTTCTGGCTCATCGTCGGCTTCCTGTCTGAAGGGGGACGGCCGCGCGGCTGGCGACCTCGTGCCCGATTCTGCCGCCCCGGCATCCGACGAAAAATATGAACTAACATAAGTCGACTTCACGAAACGCGATGTATCGCCATGCTGACCCGATTGAGAGACATGGATGTGCAACTGCTGCGGCTCTTTCTGACGATCGTCGAAAGCGGCGGCTTCAGCGCCGCGCAAGGCACGCTCGGCATGGCGCCTTCGACCATCAGCACGCAGATGGCCAAGCTCGAGACGCGTCTCGGGTTCCGGCTGTGCGATCGCGGCAAGAGCGGCTTCCGGCTGACGCCGAAGGGCGAACGCGTGCTGCAGTCGACGCGGCGGCTCCTGCACGCGATGGACGTGTTCACGCGCGATACGCAGCACGTGTCGGGCACGTTGCTCGGCGAGCTGCGTATCGGGCTGTCCGAGAGACTGGCGCCGGACGTCGTCGAATCGATCGCGGCCGGCGTCGGCCGCTTTCGCGAACGGGCGCCGGACGTGCTGATCGAGATGGTCGCGGTACCGCCCGACGAGCTGGAACGCCGGCTGCTGAAAAGCGAACTCCAGCTCGCGATCGGCTATTTTTCCGGCCACCAGGCCGGCCTGCACTACACGCCGCTGTTCGTCGAACACCAGTCGCTGCACTGCGGCGCCCGGCATCCGCTGTTTGCGAAAAAGACCGTGTCGGTCAACGACATCGCGCGCGCGAGCAACGTCGCGCGGCTCTACAAGACGAACACGTCGGGTGCGGCGCTGCGCAACGCGCAGCCGACCGCGTTCTCCGAAAACGTCGACGCCGACGTGATCTTCATCCTGTCCGGCGCGCACGTCGGCTTCCTGCCCGACCATGTCGCGGCGCCGTGGGTCGCCGCCGGGAAGATGCGCCGGCTGCTCGCGAGCAAGCTGAGCCATACGGTCGAATTCCAGCTCGCGACACCGCGCAACTGCGACGGCAGCGAGGCGCTGGAAGCGTTCACGGCGGCGCTCGCCGAACAGTTCGGCGAGCTCGACGGCTTCGCGGGCTCGTGACCGGCGCGCGCCGCCCGTTGCGCGTCAGGCGAGCCGGTCCGACGCGATGACCTGCACGCCCGGCCGCGCGTCGATCGCCGCGTCGAGCAGCGCGCGGGCAATCCGCGACGCGGGATTCACGCGCCACTTCGCCGGCAACACGGGGCGGGCCGCGTTCAACGCGAACACCAGCAGCCGCTCGCCGAGCCTGAATTCGTCGCGGCTGCCGCCGATCAGCCCGGGCCGCACATACGTGAGCGACACGAACCCGACGCCGGCGAGCGCCTGCTCGACCTCGCCCTTCACGCGGTTGTAGAAGATGCTCGATGCCGGGTCCGCACCGAGTGCGGAATTCAGGACGTAGGCCGGGGTGCCGTGGCGGTGCGCGAGCCGCGCGACCGTGAGCGGATAGTCGTGGTCGACGCGCCGGAACGCCGCCTTCGAGCCGGCGGCCCGCATCGTGGTGCCGAGCGTGCAGATCACGGCATCGGCATGCCACCAGTCGGCCGCGTCGGGCAGATGATCGAAATCGACCTCGAGCGCGCGCATCTTCGGGTGCGGCGACAACGGGCGGCGCGCGAGGACGATCACCTGATCGACCCGCGCATCGGCGAGCGCGACTTCGAGGACGTGACGCCCGACGAGTCCGGTCGCGCCGACGAGCAGCAATTTCATGTCCGGTTCTTCCGTGTGGAGCCTGCGTTGGCGGAGCGGGAACGCCCCGGTTCCCGGCTTCCCACATGATCGTCGGCCGACTCGGCACCGACAAGCGCCCAACATCTCGAAAAGTTACAGGCCGTGCTCATTTCCTGTCTCTGATTTGACGCGGCACGACTCCCGCTAGGCTTCGTCGACGCTTCGGTTCCGCGTACATTCGAAATTTTTATCGCATCAAAGCGCTCGAAATTGATATTTATTCGACATTGATACGACAAATGACGCGGCCAATGAAAAAGAGAACATTCATTTTTCGCCGTCTTTCGAACAAGATGCCGGCGTACGCTACGACCCGGCCGTCTCGTGTCGCGACACGCTCCAGCGTTCGTATGCCTGCGAGAAGGCGACATGTCGCTGAATCCCGGTTCCTGCGTGATTTCCTTGATCGACAGCCGCCCAGGTGACGATGCCGGAGAACGCGGGCCGCTATCCGCTCGAGCAGCCCGGGCTGCCGCAGATGGTCGATGCGATCGATGCGTTCTGTCGCGACGTGACGGCGCCTCACGTCGACCTGCACGCGCCGTCATGACGAAGGCGCAAGCGCTAGCGCGGAAGCCGGCGCCTCAAACGAAAAGCCGCCGGTGCGCACGCTGCGCACCGGCGGCCCCCTGTCACACCGGCCCGTCAGACATGCAACGCATGCCCGAGCGCGCGCAGCGCGGCCTCCTGCAGTGCTTCACCCAGCGTCGGATGCGCATGGATCGTGCCGCCGATGTCCTCCAGCCGCGCGCCCATCTCCAGCGACTGCGAGAACGCCGCGGCCAGCTCCGACACGCCGCGCCCGACCGCTTGCCAGCCGACGATCAGGTGGTTGTCGCGCCGCGCGACGACGCGCACGAAGCCGTCGGTCGCCTGCAGCGTCATCGCGCGCCCGTTCGCCGCGAACGGGAACGACGCGCTCACGCAATCGACACCGGCCGCCCGCGCATCGTCCGGCGACCAGCCGGCCGTGACGATCTCCGGATCGGTGAAGCACACGGCCGGGATCGACGCGGGCATGAACTTGCGGCGCTTCCCGGCGATCAGCTCGGCCACCATCTCGCCCTGCGCCATCGCGCGATGCGCGAGCATCGGCTCGCCGGCGACGTCGCCGATCGCCCAGACGTTGCGCATCGACGTCCGGCATTCGTCGTCGATCCACAGCGCGCGGCCGTTGCGATCGAGCGGCAACGACTCGAGCCCGAAGCCGTCGACGCGCGGCCGGCGGCCGACCGCAACCAGCACGCGATCGGCCGGCAGCGTCTGCTCCGCGCCGTCGGCGGCCTGCACGCGCACCGCGCCGTGCTCCGCGAGGCCGAGCACCTTGTGGCCGAGCAGCAGCCGCACGCCGAGCCGCGCGAGCGAATCGGCAACCGGCCGCGCGAGTTCGGCATCGTACGCGGGCAACACGCGCTCCGCCGCTTCGACGACACTCACGTCGACGCCGAGCTTGCGATAGACGATCCCGAGTTCGAGCCCGATGTACCCGGCCCCGACGACGACCAGCCGCTTCGGCAGGGTCGTGGGCGACAGCGCCTCGGTGGACGACACGACATGCCCGCCGAACGGCATCGACGGCAGCGCAACCGGTTCGGAACCGGTCGCGAGCAGCAGGTGCTCGCAGCTGATTCGCGTCGTGTGGCCGCCGGCGACGACGTCGACGGTCTTGCCGTCGACCACCTGTGCGTCGCCGTGCAACACGCGCACGCCGTTCTTCTTGAGCAGCGCGCCGACGCCGCGCGTGAGCCGGTCGACGATACCGTCCTTCCATGCGACGCTTTTCGCGATGTCGATCTCGGGCGTGCGCACGCGAATCCCGAGCGCGCCCTCGCCTGCATGGCCGCGCGCCTGTTCGAATGCGTCGGCCACGTGGATCAGCGCCTTCGACGGAATGCAGCCGATGTTCAGGCACGTGCCGCCGAGGCGGTCGCGCTCGACGAGCACGGTCGGGATGCCGAGCTGACCGGCGCGAATCGCGGCGACGTAGCCGCCCGGGCCGCCGCCGATCACCAGTAGCGTGGTGTGTTCGTTCTTCATTGCGCTCACTCCACGAACAGCAGTGCCGGGCGTTCGAGCACCGCGCGCACCGCCTGAATGAATTCCGCCGCGTCCGCGCCGTCGACGACACGATGGTCGAACGACGACGACAGGTTCATCATCTTGCGTGCGACGACTGCGCCGTCGCGGATCATCGGCCGCTCGACGATCCGGTTCACGCCGACGATGCCGACCTCGGGATGATTGATGACCGGCGTCGACACGATGCCGCCGAGCGCGCCGAGGCTCGAAATCGTGATTGTCGAGCCGCTCAGTTCGTCGCGTTGCGCGCGGTTCGTGCGCACCGCGTCGGCGAGCCGCGCGATCTCGGCGGAAATCGACCACACGTCCTTCGCTTCCGCGTGACGCAGCACCGGCACCGTGAGGCCGCTGTCCGTCTGCGTCGCGACGCCCATGTGCACCGCGCCATAGCGCGTGACGACCCCCGCTTCGTCGTCGAAACGCGCGTTGATCTGCGGAAAGTCGCGCAACGCGATCACCATCGCGCGAATCAGCAGCGGCAGCGGCGTGAGCTTGCCGCGCGTGTCGCCGTAGCGGCGGTTCAAATCCGTACGCAACGATTCGAGCTCGGTGACGTCGATCTCCTCGACGTAGCTGAAGTGCGGAATGCGGCGCTTCGCTTCCTGCATCTTGCGTGCGATCGCGCGCCGCAAGCCGATGACCGGCACCTCGGTTTCATCGTTGCGTTCGTCGTAGCCGTGCGCCCGCGATCCGCGGGCGCCGCGCGCCGCACCGCCGCCGCTGCCCGCATACGCATCGAGATCCGCGTGCAGGATCCGTCCGGCTTCCCCCGTGCCGCGCACATAACGCAGCTCGATGCCCATGTCCCATGCGCGCTGGCGCACGGCCGGCGACGCGAGCGGCCGTTCACCCGGCGCGAGTGCCGCGCGCGGCGGCTCCACGTGTTCCTTGCGTTCGGCGTGCTTCGCGTGACGCGGCTCCGCAGGCGCGTGCTTCGTCGCCGGCCTGGCGGGCGACTCTGCCGGCGCGTCGGCCACCGCCGTCGACGGCGCGGCCGCGACCGGTGCGGTTTCTACCTTTGATTCCCGCACCGGTGCGCCGGCCTTCAGGTTGCCGGCACCTTCGACCTCGAGGCGGATCAGCTCGCTGCCGACCGCCATCATCTCGCCGATCCGGCCGCCGAGTTCGATCACCTTGCCCGTCACCGGCGACGGAATCTCGACCGCCGCCTTGTCGGTCATCACATCGGCGAGCGGCTGGTCTTCCTTGATCGTCTGCCCGACTTCCACGTGCCAGGCCACCAGTTCGACCTCGGCAATCCCTTCGCCGATATCCGGCATCTTGATGACATGAATCCCCATCTCACGCCTCCATCACGCGTCGCAACGCTTCACCGACCCGGGCCGGGCCCGGAAAGTACGCCCACTCCTGCGCATGCGGATACGGCGTGTCCCAGCCCGTCGTGCGCTCGACCGGCGCCTCGAGGTGGTAGAAGCAATGTTCCTGGACCAGCGACACCAGTTCCGCCCCGTAACCGCAGGTGCGCGTCGCCTCGTGCACCACGACGCAGCGCCCGGTCTTGCGCACCGACGCGACGACCGTGTCGAGGTCGAGCGGCCACAGCGTGCGCAGGTCGATCACCTCCGCATCGATGCCCGTCTCCTCGGCCGCGGCGAGCGACACGTGCACCGTCGTGCCGTAGGTCAGCACCGTCACGTCGTTGCCGGGACGCACCACGGCGGCCGTATCGAGCGGCACCGTGTAGTAGCCCTCGGGCACCGCGCTCGACGGATGCTTGAGCCACGACGTGACGGGCCGGTCGTGATGGCCGTCGAACGGCCCGTTGTACAGCCGTTTCGGCTCGAGGAAGATCACCGGATCGTCGTTCTCGATCGACGCGATCAGCAGCCCTTTCGCGTCGTACGGATTCGACGGCATCACCGTGCGCAGCCCGCACACCTGCGTGAACATCGCCTCCGGGCTCTGGCTGTGCGTCTGGCCGCCGTAGATGCCGCCGCCGCAGGGCATGCGGATCGTCATCGGTGCGGTGAACTGGCCGGCGGAGCGATAGCGCAGCCGCGCGCCTTCCGACACGATCTGGTCGGAGGCCGGGTAGAAATAATCGGCAAACTGGATCTCGCACACCGGGCGCAGCCCGTACGCGCCCATCCCCACCGCCGCGCCGACGATCCCGCTTTCGGAGATCGGCGCATCGAACACGCGCGACTTCCCGTATTTGTTCTGCAATCCTTCGGTACAGCGGAACACACCGCCGAAATAGCCGACGTCCTGCCCGAACACGACCACGTCGCTGTCGCGCCCGAGCATCACGTCCATCGCCGAGCGCAGCGCCTGGATCATCGTCATCGGCTGCGTTGCCGTGCCTGTCTCGTGTTGCGCCATGATCATGCTCCCAGTTCCTGGCGCTGACGGCGCAGGTGCGCAGGCAGCTCCTTGTAGACGTCGTCGAACATCGAGGCCGGCGACGGAATCCGGTCGTCGGCCAGCGTGCCGAATTTCTCCGCTTCCTTCTGCGCGGCGATCACCTCGGCCTCGAGCTCGGCCGTCAACGCTTCGTGCGCGCTGTCCGACCAGATGCCCTTGACGATCAGGTGGCGCTTGAAGCGTTCGACAGGATCGCCGAGCGGGAAATGGGACCAGTCGTCGCTCGGCCGGTACTTGGTCGGATCGTCCGACGTCGAATGCGCGCCCGCACGATAGGTCACCCACTCGATCAGCGTCGGGCCGAGATTGCGGCGCGCACGTTCGGCCGCCCAGCTCGACGCCGCGTAGATCGCGAGGAAGTCGTTGCCGTCGACGCGCAGCGACGCGATCCCGCAGCCGACGCCGCGCCCCGCGAACGTCGTGCCCTCACCGCCCGCGATCGCCTGGAACGTCGAGATCGCCCACTGGTTGTTGACGACGTTCAGCACGACCGGCGCGCGGTACACATGCGCGAACGTGAGCGCGGTGTGGAAGTCGGATTCGGCCGTCGCGCCGTCGCCGATCCACGCGGACGCGATCTTCGTGTCGCCCTTGATCGCCGACGCCATCGCCCAGCCGACCGCCTGGATGAACTGCGTCGCGAGGTTGCCGGAAATGGAGAAGAAGCCCGCGTCGCGGTCCGAGTACATCACGGGGAGCTGGCGGCCTTTGAGCGGGTCGCCTTCGTTCGACATCAGCTGGCAGATCATGCGCTCGAGCGGCACGTCGCGCGCGATCAGGATGCTCTGCTGGCGGTAGGTCGGGAAGCACATGTCGCCGTCGCGCAGCGCCATCGCATGCGCGGTGCCGATCGCCTCTTCGCCGAGGCTCAGCATGTAGAAGGAGATCTTCTTCTGGCGCTGCGCGATCATCATGCGCGCGTCGAAAATGCGGGTCTTGAGCATCGCGCGCAGGCCGGCGATCAGCCGCGCGTCGTCGAGATCCGGTGCCCACGGGCCGACCGCCTTGCCGCTGTCGTCGAGCACGCGCACGAGGCTGCGGGCGAGATCGGCGGTGTCCGCCGCGGCAACGTCGATCGGCGGGCGGCGAACCGCACCGGCCGGCGATAGATGCAGATAGGAAAAGTCCGTCTTGCAGCCCGGGCGCCCGGTGGGCTCCGGCACATGCAGACGCAATGGCTCTGACAGGCTCATCGTGTCGTCTCCACGCTCGATTGTGTCTCACGCTGTTTGGGAACGCGCGACCGGTTGCCGGCCTGCGCGTGGGCTGACGGGCGGATAAGCACGTCAACCTTCAAAATTTATGCCCTGCGGCGACGGACGTCGATGCCCAAGCCGCTCGATCGCGGTGAGCAGATTTGCCATGACGGGCGTCGGCGGGTCATCGGCACGGCAGGCGGGGTAAACCCATGATGCGTTTGCGGCGCTGCGGTACCCGGCACGCAGCGCCGGGGCATCGGCGCCGGCCGGATCGGCGCACCCGGGCTGCATGACGACACGAAGCAAAAGACCCCGCGAAATCCTGGAGATCCGCGGGGTCTTTTGTCATCCGTTCGGGCGTGTCAGCGCGCCCTGGGCGATCGTTGCAGCGTGCGACGGATCATGCGTCGGGGCGAAACAGGTCGAACCGGCTGTCGGGCTTGACGTGCACGTAGGCCGACGGGCCGCCCGCGCGCAGAATGATGCCGGCGCCGAACGTGTCGAAGAGGCCGTCCTTCAACAGATCCTGCCGGATATGAACGGCGACGACCTCGCCGAGCACCAGCGACGCCGGCGTTTCCACGCCCTGGTGATCGCGCAGGCGAATCACGTCGGTCACCTTGCATTCGAAGTTGACGCCGCTTTCCGCCACGCGCGGCACGTCGACCAGACGCGACGGCACGGCGGTCAAGCCGCCCAGCTCGAACTCGTTCACGTCGTACGGCACCGCGGCACACGTCTGGTTCATCCGCTCGGCGAGCTCGCGCGTCGCGAGGTTCCATACGAACTCGCCGGTCTCCTGCACGTTGCGCAGGCTGTCCTTCGCGGCGACGCTCGAAAAACCGATGATCGGCGGACGGTAGTTGAATGCGTTGAAGAAGCTGTAGGGCGCAAGGTTGACCGTACCGTCGCTGCCGCGCGACGAGATCCAGCCGATCGGGCGCGGGCCCACGATCGCGTTCAAGGGATCATGTGCAAGGCCGTGGCCTTGCGACGGTTCGTAATAGTGGTGGGTCGAATCGGTCATGACGAGCGGTCTTGCGGGATGCAAACTGCGTGGGATTCCATCGGCGCATCACACGTGCCGATGACGGTAACGGCGTTCAGTACGACGTGCGCGGCCAGTATCACACGGCGTCGCATTCGCTGCCTCGAAGGGCCGCTGGACGCAGACGAACCGCAAGGCGAAGTCGCACGGGTCGAACGACCGGACAAAGGCAGCGCGACAACGGCAACGTTCCACGCTCACGCGCGTCCGGACACACCAAAAACAAAAAACCCGCGAGCGCATGGCTTCTCGCGGGCTTTCGTACCGTCATCGAATCGCGCTGAAAGCGATCGTGGTGCCGGGGACCGGACTCGAACCGGCAAGCCAGTTAAGGCGGCGGATTTTCGTCACACTGCTTCTTTCAAAGCCGGCGTCGCGGATGCGATGCCGTTCGTGCGCTGGACTATGCCTTCACCGTCGCGCGCGGGCGTGCCTGCTGCCCATGCGCCTTAGGCGCCCCCCGTCTAGTCTCTACACCTTCCTCGCGGATGCCGCGAGGCTTGGCTCGGCGTTGCCTCGATGCGCGCATCAGGGGTTTCGCCGAATTTGAAGGGTTCTGCACCGACCGTTTCCGGCCGGGCACTCAATCTTTTAAGTCCGCTATGTTTACCAATTTCATCACCCCGGCAAGAGGGCGGACGCGATTCTACCATTGCTTGCGCATGCGTTCCCTTATTCTGCGCCGCCGCATGGCGACATCTCCCGGCGCCGCACGGATTCATCCCGTGCAATCGACGCCGTAACGGCGCCGCCCGCGATTTTCTCCTGCGCCGCAACATCCCCGATACAATCGAACCCGCGTCGTCCGGCGGCCCCCCATCCGTCCGATGTTTGTGTCGTGCTTTTTTGCGAAACAGGCATCGCTTGCGTCATCGCGAAGTCACAAACGTTTTCGATAATTTCCCTGCCGAAAACGTTTACATCGCGCTAGTTAATGACCTCGACCATCAAGGACGTCGCTGCCCTCGCGGGCTTCTCGATCGCCACCGTCTCGCGCGCGATCAACGCACCGCATACCGTCAGCCCCGCCACGCTGCAGACCATCCGCACCGCGATCGACACGCTGCAATTCCGTCCGAGCCCGCTCGGCCGGCAACTGCGCGGCGAGCGCACGCGGCTCGTCGGCGTCGTCGTGCCGACGCTGTCGAACCCCGTGTTCGCCGACTGCCTGCAAGGCATCGACGAGCTCGCGACCGCGGCCGGCTTCAAGCTGATCCTGATGACGACCGAATACGACGCGGCGCGCGAGCGTCACGCGATCGAGACGCTGCGCGAGCAGCGCGTCGAAGGGCTGATCCTCACCGTCGCCGACGCGGACACGCACCCGCTGCTCGACATGCTCGACCACGAAGGCCCGCATTACGTGCTGATGCACAACGACACGCAGCGCCGCCCGTCGGTGTCGGTCGACAACCGCAGCGCCGCCTATGACGGCGTGCGCCTGCTGACCGCGCGCGGTCACCGCCGCGTGCTGATGCTGGCCGGCTCGCTCGCCGCGTCGGATCGCGCACGCCAGCGCCATCTCGGTTATGCGCAGGCACTCGAGGAAAGCGGCGTCGCCACGCTGCCGCCGGTCGAAGTCGACTTCAACGCGCCCGAGCTGCCTGATGCGGTGCTCGCGCATCTCACCGCACACGCGACGCGCCCGACCGCCCTCTTCTGCAGCAACGACCTGCTCGCGATGGTCGTGATGCGCGGCCTGCGCCGCGCGGGTTTCTCGATCCCGGACGACCTGTCGGTGCTCGGCTTCGACGGGATCGCGATCGGCGAACTGCTCGCGCCGCCGCTCGCGAGCATCGCGACGCCGAACCGCGACATCGGTCGCCACGCATGGCAACGCCTCGTCGAATGCATCGGCGGCGCGGCAATCGAACGGTCGTCGCTGATCCTGCCGCACGTGGTGCGCGACGGCGCAACCGTCGCACCGCCGGCCACCGACCTGCAACTGCGCAAGGCCTGAACGCGCGCACCGCCCCTGACCGCCTCACCCCAGCGCCTCACCCCAGCGCCTCACACTCGCCCGGAGACCTACCGTGTCCTTTCGCCTGACCTCGCTGCTGCGCGCGCTCGCAGCTCCCGTCGCCTGCGCCGCGCTCATCGCCGGCGCGCCCGCTGCCCACGCCGACGAAACGGCGATCTGCTACAACTGCCCGCCCGAATGGGCCGACTGGGCCGCGCAGATCGCGGCGATCAAGCAGAAGACCGGCATCCGCGTGCCGTTCGACAACAAGAACTCGGGCCAGTCGATCGCGCAGCTGATCGCCGAGCAGAAGAGCCCGGTGGCCGACGTCGTCTACCTTGGCGTGTCGTCGGCGTTCCAGGCGAAGGACAAGGGCGTGATCGCGCCGTACAAGCCCGCGCACTGGAACGACATCCCCGCGAACCTGAAGGACCCGCAAGGCTACTGGTTCGCGATCCACTCGGGCACGCTCGGCTTCTTCGTGAACAAGGACGCGCTCGACGGCAAGCCGGTGCCGCGCTCGTGGGCCGACCTGCTGAAGCCGGAATACAAGGGCATGGTCGGCTACCTCGACCCGTCGAGCGCGTTCGTCGGTTATGCAGGCGCGGTCGCCGTGAACCAGGCGCTCGGCGGCAGCCTCGACAACTTCAAGCCGGCGCTCGACTGGTTCCGCAAGCTGAAGGCGAACGCGCCGATCGTGCCGAAGCAGACCGCGTATGCGCGCGTGCTGTCGGGCGAGATCCCGATCCTGCTCGACTACGACTTCGATGCGTATCGCGCGAAGTACAAGGACAGCGCGAACGTCGAGTTCGTGATTCCTAAGGAAGGCACGATCGCGGTGCCGTACGTGATGAGTCTCGTGAAGGGCGCACCGCACGACGCGAACGGCAGGAAGGTGCTCGACTTCGTGTTGTCCGACGAAGGCCAGAAGCTGTGGGCCAACGCGTACCTGCGCCCGGTGCGCGCACAGGCGCTCGGCGCCGACGTCGCGTCGAAGTTCCTGCCGGCGAGCGAATACGCCCGCGCGAAATCGGTCGACTTCGGCAAGATGGCGGCCGGCCAGCAGGCATTCGGCCAGCAGTACCTGCAAGTGATGCAGTAAGTGGCAGGACGCAACCGATGCTCGACCTGACTTTCCCGCTGCGCTGGCGCGTCGCGCTCGTCGCGCCGGCGCTCGCGGTGTTCGCCGCGTTCTGGCTGCTGCCGATGGCGGCGCTCGTCCGGGTGTCCGCCGACGGCGCATTCTTCCCGCACTACGCGGCCCTGCTCGGCAATGCACGCTACATGAAAAGCCTCGGCGAGACCGTCGCGCTCTCCGCGGGCGTCACGCTCGCGACGCTCGCGCTGTCGACCGTCTCGGGCCTCCTGCTCGCGCGCCGTGAATTCACGGGCAAGCGCGTGCTGCTCGCGCTGCTCACGTTCCCGCTCGCGTTCCCGGGCGTCGTGGTCGGCTTCATGGTGATCATGCTCGCCGGCCGGCAGGGGCTGATCGGCATGCTGTCCGCGAAGCTCACGGGCGACAAGTGGGTGTTCGCGTACTCGGTCGCCGGGCTGTTCGTCGGCTACCTGTATTTCTCGATTCCACGCGTGATCGTCACCGTGATCGCGGCCGCGTCGAAGCTCGACGCGTCGCTCGAGGAAGCCGCGCGCTCGCTCGGCGCGTCGCCGTGGCGCATCTTCGTCGACATCGTGCTGCCGGCGCTCGCGCCGGGCCTGATCGCCGCGGGCGCGATCTGCTTCGCGACCGCGATGGGCGCGTTCGGTACCGCATTCACGCTCGCCACCGACCTGAACGTGCTGCCGATGACGATCTACACCGAGTTCACGCTGAACGCGAACATCGCGACGGCGGCCGGCCTGTCGATCGTGCTCGGCATCGTCACCTGGGCCGTGCTCGCGCTCGCGCGCCGCTTCACCGGTCACACCGCCGCCGCCGCGGCCTGAGGATTCCCGCATGCAATCGCTTTCCGGCTCTTCCGCACCGTCGCCTTCGCCGGCACCTGCTCCCGCGCAGGCGAACGGCATCGCCCGCCGCGCGCCGCGCGTCACCGGCGCGCGCATGATCGCCGCGCTGCAATGGGGCGTCACGCTGCTGCTGTGCGCGTTCCTGATCGTGCCCGTCGTGATGTCGGTGCTCGCGGGCCTCACCGTCAACTACTTTCGCGGCCTGTCGAGCGGCCTCACGCTGCGCTGGCTGGAACAAGTGTGGCAGCAGTATCACGGCTCGGTCGCGCTGTCGCTCTACGTCGCGTTCGCGACGCTCGCGATCGTGCTCGTCGTCGGCGTGCCGGCCGGCTATGCGCTCGCGCGCAGCAAGCACCGCGTCGCACGCGCGATCGAGGAGGCGCTGGTGCTGCCCGTCGCGCTGCCCGGCCTCGCGTCGGCGCTCGCGCTGCTGGTCGTCTACGGCGGCTTCACCGCGTTCCGGATGAGCCTGTGGTTCATCGTCGCCGGCCACGTCGTGTTCACGCTGCCGTTCATGGTGCGCGCGGTGGCAGCCGTCGCGGCCGGTGCCGACCTGCGCACGCTCGAGGAAGGTGCGGCCAGCCTCGGCGCATCGTTCGTCACGCGCTTCGTCACGATCGTGCTGCCGAACCTGCGCCCCGGCATCGTCGCGGGCGCGCTCGCGGTGCTCACGCTGTCGATCGGCGAATTCAACCTCACGTGGATGCTGCACACCCCCGACACCAAGACGCTGCCGGTCGGCCTCGCCGATACCTATGCGTCGCTGCGCCTCGAAGTCGGCAGCGCGTACACGATCCTGTTCCTGCTGATGACGCTGCCGCTGCTCGTCGCGATGCAGTGGCTCGGCGTCGATCCATCCGGCACGCGTGCGCTCAAGAAGCGCCCGCGCTGAATTTCTCGCAGACATGAAACTCGATTCCACTCCCATCACCCTGACCCGCTGCGCGAAGACCTTCCGCGGCACGCGCGTGCTCGAACCGCTCGACCTGTCGATCGGTGCGGGCGAAACGCTCGTGCTGCTCGGGCCGTCGGGCTGCGGCAAGACGACCACGCTGCGTCTGATCGCGGGCCTCGACACGCCGGATGCCGGCGGCACGATCGCCTTCGGCCATGACGACGTCACCGCGTTGCCGATCGAGCGCCGGCAGGTCGGCATGGTGTTCCAGAACTACGCGCTGTTTCCGAACCTGACGGTGCGCGGCAACGTCGGCTACGGGCTGAAGATTCGCAAGACCGAGCCGCGCGCGCTGCGCGCGCGCGTCGACGAGCTGCTCGCGATGATGCGGCTCGACGCGCATGCGGACAAGCCGGTCGACCAGCTGTCGGGCGGCCAGCGCCAGCGCGTCGCGCTGGCCCGCGCGCTGGCGGTGCGGCCGCGCGTGCTGCTGCTCGACGAGCCGCTGACCGCGCTCGACGCGAAGCTGCGCGACGTGCTGCGTCGCGAGATGAATGCGCTGCTGCGCGAGCTCGGCGTGACGACGGTCTACGTGACGCACGACCAGGCCGAAGCGATGGAGCTCGGCGACCGGATCGTCGTGATGGGCGCGGGCCGCATCGAGCAGATCGGCACGCCGCGCGACATCTACTACCACCCGGCGAACCGCACGGTCGCGCAGTTCATCGGCACGCTGAACCGGCTCGCCGGGCAGTGGCGCGACGGCACGCTGGTGACCACGGGCGGCGCGGTCGCCACGCCGCACGCGGCCGACGAATGGTTCTTCCGCCCCGAGGATGCGCAACTCGCCGATCCCGCGCATGCGCCGCTGCGCGGCGCGGTCAGCGCGTGCGCGTTCCTCGGCGAACGCACGCGACTCACGATCGAGCACGCGGCCCCCGATGCGCTCGTGATCGACGTGCCGGGCCGCATCGCGCTCGCACGCGGTACAGCGGTCGGCCTCGCGATCGCACCGGAAGGCCTGATCGCGCTCGGTGCGTAATCCATCGTTCGGGCATCATTCATGCAGCCCCCCACCGCGACGCGCGACGCCGCCGCGACAACAACCAGACGATTCCGAGGAACGACGATGCTGCTTGCTCAAATCAGCGATCTCCACATCAAGCGTCCGGGCCAGCTCGCGTACCGGCGCGTCGACACGGCGGCCGCGCTCGCGCGCTGCATCGACAGACTGAACGCGCTCGTGCCGCGCCCCGACGCCGTGCTCGTCACCGGCGACCTCACCGACTTCGGCCACGATGAAGAGTACGGCAACCTGCGCGGGCTGCTCGCGGCGCTCGAGATTCCGTACTACCTGATGATCGGCAATCACGACGACCGCGCCGGGCTGCGCCGCGCGTTTGCCGATCGCGCCGAGCTGCAGGATGGCGAATTCGTGCAGTACGCGCTCGACGTCGGCACGGTACGCGTGCTCGCGCTCGATTCGCAGGTGCCCGGCGCAAGCTACGGCGACCTGTGCGACGCACGGCTCGCGTGGCTCGCCGCGCAGCTCGACGCCGCGCGCGACCGGCCCGTGATCGTCGCGCTGCATCACCCGCCGTTCGCGGCCGGAATCGGCCACATGGACAAGCTGCGCCTCGCGCCCGCCGCCGCCGCGAAACTCGACGCGTTGCTGCGCGCTCATCCGAACGTCGAGCGCGTGCTGTGCGGCCACGTGCATCGCACGATGTTCACACGCTTCGGCGGCACGCTCGCGTCCGCGGTGCCGTCGCCCGCGCATCAGGTCGCCTTCGACCTGCGAACCGACGCGCCGTCTGCATTCCGGCTCGAGCCGCCGGCGTTCGCGGTTCACCGCCATGCGCCCGATACGGGGATGACGTCGCATCACGTGTATGTCGATGAAGGCGCCGGGCCGTATCCGTTCTACGAGCCGACGGGCGAGCTGGTCGATTGACGGGGTGAAGCGCGCGCGATGACGGGCGGAGGACGGCCGGTTTGCCGGTTTGCCGGTTTGCCGACTTTGCCGGTCCGCCGCGCGCCCGGCAGGATTCACGCCGCTCCGGTATGATCGGCAGCCTTGACCGGCGCCCCGCGCGCCTGCGCACCCGATGCGTGCGCCGCGCGCCGCGCCGCCCCACTCCGTCCGCGCAGCCATGTCCACCGCCCCCACCGACCATCCGACCGACGCCGCCTCGCCCCACTATTCGCGCAGCCTGCTGTTGCTGCTCGCGACGATCGCGGGCGTATCCGTCGCGAACATCTATTACAACCAGCCGCTGCTCGACAGCTTCCGCTCCGCGTTTCCCGACGGCGCTTCGTGGATCGGCGCGGTGCCGACCGCGACGCAGCTCGGCTATGCGGCCGGCATGTTCCTGCTCGCGCCGCTCGGCGACCGCTTCGACCGCCGCCGGCTGATCCTGATGCAGATCGCCGGCCTGTCGGTCGCGCTGATCGTCGCGGCCGCCGCGCCGTCGCTGGCCGTGCTCGCCGTCGCGAGCCTCGCGATCGGCGTACTCGCGACGATCGCGCAGCAGGCCGTGCCGTTCGCCGCCGAGATCGCGCCGCCGGCCGAACGCGGGCACGCGGTCGGCACCGTGATGAGCGGCCTGCTGCTCGGCATCCTGCTCGCGCGCACGGCCGCCGGCTTCGTCGCCGAATATTTCGGCTGGCGCGCGGTGTTCGCCACGTCGGTCGCGGCGCTCGTCGCGCTCGCCGCCGTGATCGTGCTGCGGCTGCCGCGCAGCTCACCGACGTCGACGCTGTCGTACGGCAAGCTGCTCGGCTCGATGTGGCATCTGGCAGTCGAGCTGCGCGGGCTGCGCGAGGCGTCTTTGACGGGCGCCGCGCTGTTCGCGGCATTCAGCGCGTTCTGGCCCGTGCTCACGCTGCTGCTCGCCGGCGCGCCGTTCCATCTCGGCCCGCAGGCAGCCGGCCTGTTCGGGATCGTCGGGGCGGCGGGCGCCCTCGCGGCACCCTACGCGGGCCGCTTCGCGGACAAGCGCGGCCCGCGCGCGATCATCTCGCTCGCGATCGCGCTGCTCGCGCTGTCGTTCGTGATCTTCGCGCTGTCAGGCTCGAGCCTAGTCGGGCTCGTGATCGGCGTGATCGTGCTGGACGTCGGCGTACAGGCCGCGCAGATCTCGAACCAGTCGCGCATCTATGCGCTGAAGCCCGAGGCGCGCAGCCGCGTGAACACGGTGTACATGGTGTGCTATTTCATCGGCGGCGCGCTCGGCTCGTCGGCCGGTGTAGCCGCATGGCACGCGTTCGGCTGGATCGGCTT
>NZ_LDVA01000162.1:0-7713 GCF_050768715.1 Burkholderia sp. ZZQ-2
GCAGCGCGTCGAGCGCCGCGCGGATGCGCGGTTCGCCCGCGCCGAGGTCGGCGAGTTCGGTGAACAGCGCGGCAGCCGCGTCGGGCTCGCGCGACACCGCGCGCAGCACGTCGAGGCACATCACGTTGCCCGAGCCTTCCCAGATCGAGTTGACGGGCGCCTCGCGGAACAGCCGCGCGATCGGGCCGTCGTCGACATAGCCGTTGCCGCCGAACACTTCCATCACCTCGCCGGTCAGCTCGACAGCGCGCTTGCACACCCAGAATTTCGCGGCGGGCGTGACGATGCGCTTCCATGCGCGTTCGCGCGGCGAGTCGTCGCGCTCGAACGCGTCGGCCAGACGCATCGCCAGCACGAGCGCGGCTTCGCTTTCGAGCGCGAGATCGGCCAGCACGGTGCGCATCAGCGGCTGTTCGGCGAGCGCGCGGCCGAATGCATGGCGCTGGCGCGTGTACGCGATCGCCTGCACGACGCCCTGGCGCAGCATCGCCGCACTGCCGAGCACGCAGTTCAGCCGCGTGTAGGTAGCCATCTCGATGATGGTCGGAATGCCGCGTCCTTCGTCGCCGAGCATGATGCCCCACGCGTCGTTCAGCTCGATCTCGCTGCTCGAGTTGCTGCGGTTGCCGACCTTGTCCTTCAGCCGCTGGATCTCGACCGCGTTCTTCGTGCCGTCCGGCCGCCAGCGCGGCACGTAGAAACACGACGGGCCGCCGCCTTCGGTCTGCGCGACGACGAGGTGCGCATCGCACATCGGCGCGGAGAAAAACCACTTGTGGCCGCGCAGCCGGTATTCGCCGCCGCGCCCGCCCGCGCCGACGGCGGTCGCGAGCGTCGTGTTCGCGCGTACGTCAGAGCCGCCCTGTTTCTCGGTCATGCCCATGCCGAACCAGATCGAGCGCTTGTCGGCGACCGGCACGTCGCGCGGATCGTAGTCGTCGCTGTAGAGCTTGTCGCGCAGCAGCGCCCACAGCGCGGGCTCCTTCTGCAGCACCGGGATCGCGGCCTGCGTCATCGTCGCGGGGCACAGCGTGCCGGCCTCGATCTGGCCATGCAGGTAGAAGCCGGCCGCGGTCGCGGCCCAGCGGCCGCGGCGCGACTCGCGGAACGCGAGCGACACGAAGCCTTCCCGGCGGTACCGGCCGAGCAGCGCGTGCCACGCCGGGTGAAAGTCGACGCGGTCGATGCGCCGGCCGCGCCGGTCGAACGTGTTCAGTTCCGGCGTGTGACGGTTCGCTTCGTCGGCAAGCCGCGCGGTGTCGGCGCTGCCGAGCCATGCGCCGTATGCGTCGAGCTGCGGCACGGCCCATTCGGCGCCCGCGCGGGTGAGCGCGTCGCGCAGCGCGATGTCCGTCGTGAAGAGGTTATAGTCGACCAGTTCGTCGAACTGGTTCGTGACGGCGTGAGTCGATTCGGTCATCGAAGTTGTCTCCGGTCTCATGCTTCGCGGGCGGCCGGCGTCATGCCGCCCGGATGACGCTTCGGCGCCGGTTCCGGCCCCCGGTAAAACGCATGCCCTGCTGATTTCCAGAGTAGCAAATATGCCGCCGCGACATGTTCAGGTTCCGGCGCCGCCCGGCCAGCCGGCGGCGCAACCCGCGCCCGCGTTGCGCCGCCGGCCGCGCCAGTCGCGCGCGCAGGCGAGTTCCGACGCGCTGCAGCAGGCGTTCGTTCAGCTTTTGCTCGAACGCGGCTACGCGAAAGCGACGATCCGCGAGATCGCGGCCGTCGCGGGCGTCAGCATCGGCACCTTCTACGAGTATTTCGGCGACAAGCAGAGCCTCGCGGCGCTCTGCATCCATCGGCACGTGCTGGCGCTGGCCGACCGGCTGCGCGACGCGGTGGCGGGGCTGTGCGGCGCGCCGCGGGCCGAACTCGCCGCCGCGCTCGTCGACCTGCAGGTCGACGCGATCGGCGCCGATGCGGCGCTGTGGGGCGCGCTCTTCGCGCTGGAGCGGCAGGTGTCGCCGCTCGCCGCCTACCGCCGGCATTACGACGCGTACGTCGCGCTGTGGCGCGACGCGCTCGCGCACGCGGCCGATCCGCCGCCGGCCGCGCGGCTCGACGGGATCGCGCGGATGGCGCACACGCTCTGCTACGGCGGGCTCTCGCAGGCGCTGCTGACGCTCGGGCCCGCGTTCGACATCGCCGCGCTGCGTGGCGAATTGCGGGCCGTGCTGCTCGCCTATCTGGCGGCGGCCGGCCGGTAGCATCCCTTTAGGGAAATGCCTGATTCGCATGTCGGCCAGGCAGGCGAGCCTTGCCGCCGTGTGCTTCTCTCCAAGGGCCATGAGAAAAATACATGGCCGCCATGACGAACTTTCGTTTGTCCGCCGATATTGGCTCGGGCTAAATCATGCGGCAGATGCAGGCCGCGCGCGTCGCGCGGGGCCGCCCGAAGGACATCAGAAGGAGGAGTCATGCGAAGCGCCACCGCGCCCCGTTCGAAACTGCCCGACGTCGGGACGACGATCTTCACGGTGATCGGCCAGCTGGCCGCCCGGCACGATGCGCTGAACCTGTCGCAGGGGGCGCCGAATTTCGCGCCCGATCCGGCGCTCGTCGAAGGCGTCGCGCGCGCGATGCGCGACGGGCACAACCAGTACGCACCGATGGCCGGCGTGATGGCGCTGCGCGAGCGGCTCGCGGAAAAGACCGAGGCGCTGTACGGCGCGCGCTACGACCCGGCCACCGAGATCACGGTGATCGCGAGCGCGAGCGAGGGGCTGTACGCGGCGATCAGCGCGCTCGTGCATCCGGGCGACGAGGTGATCTACTTCGAGCCGTCGTTCGACAGCTATGCGCCGATCGTGCGGCTGCAGGGCGCGACGCCCGTGGCGATCAAGCTGTCGCCGGAGCATTTCCGCGTGAACTGGGATGAAGTGGCGGCCGCGATCACGCCGCGCACGCGGATGATCATCGTCAACACGCCGCACAACCCGACCGCGACCGTGTTCTCGGCCGACGATCTCGAGCGGCTCGCGCAGCTCACGCGCGACACGGGCATCGTCGTGCTGTCCGACGAAGTCTACGAGCACGTCGTGTTCGACGGCGCGCAGCACCAGAGCGTCGCGCGCCACCGCGAGCTGGCCGAGCGCAGCGTGATCGTGTCGTCGTTCGGCAAGTCGTTCCACGTGACCGGCTGGCGGGTCGGCCATTGCCTCGCGCCGGCCGAACTGATGGACGAGATCCGCAAGGTGCACCAGTTCATGGTGTTCTCGGCCGATACGCCGATGCAGATCGCGTTCGCGGAGATCCTTGCGCGGCCGGACAGCTATCTCGGCCTGTCGGCGTTCTACGAGGCCAAGCGCGACCTGCTCGCGCGCGAGCTGGCCGATTCGCGTTTCGAGCTGCTGCCGAGCGAGGGCTCGTTCTTCATGCTCGCGCGTTTCCGGCACTTCTCGGACGAAAGCGACAGCGATTTCGTGCTGCGCCTGATCCGCGACGCGCGTGTCGCGACGATTCCGCTGTCGGCGTTCTACACCGACGGCACCGACGCCGGCGTGATCCGGCTCAGCTTTTCGAAGGACGACGCGACGCTGGTCGAAGGCGCGCGGCGGCTGCGTTCGCTGTAACCCCCGTACGGCATCCGGCCACGGGCATCCGGCGACGGGTACGTCGCATCGACCAGACACAGGAGATCACGATGAAGCACACGGCCACCCTGAAACTCGCGTTCGCACTCGCGTGCGCCATCGGTTCCGGCGCGGCGCTCGCCGATGCGCAGACGCTGCGCTTCGGCCTCGAGGCGCAATACCCGCCGTTCGAATCGAAAGCGCCGAACGGCGACCTGCAGGGCTTCGACATCGACGTCGGCAACGCCGTCTGCCAGACGGCGAAGCTGTCGTGCAAATGGGTCGAGACGTCGTTCGACGGCCTGATTCCCGCGCTGAAGGGCCGCAAGTTCGACGCGATCAACTCGGCGATGAATGCGACCGAGCAGCGGCGCCAGGCGATCGACTTCACGACGATCATCTATCGCGTGCCGACCCAGCTGATCGCGCGCACCGGCAGCGGCCTGCTGCCGACGCCGGAATCGCTGAAGGGCAAGCGGGTCGGCGTGCTGCAGGCGTCGATCCAGGAAACCTTCGCGAAGGCGCACTGGGAGCCGGCCGGCGTCGCGGTCGTCGCGTACCAGGACCAGAACCAGGCGTATGCGGATCTGGTCGCGGGCCGTCTCGACGCGACGCTCGTGCTCGCACCGTCCGGCCAGCGCGGCTTCCTGTCGCGTCCGGACGGCAAGGGCTTTTCGTTCGTCGGCCAGCCCGTGCACGACGACCGGATCCTCGGCAGCGGCATCGCATTCGGGCTGCGCAAGGGCGACAGCGCGCTGAAGGCGAAACTCGATGCGGCGATCGACAAGCTGAAGGCGGACGGCACGGTGAAGTCGCTCGGCCTGAAGTATTTCGGCGATATCGACATTTCGGCGAAGTAAGCGGGGCAGCGCGCGATGCAGAACCGGAACACGCCCGCCGCGGGCGGCGAACCGGCGGGCGCGCCGCTGTCGGGCGACGCGCTCGAAGCCGCGCTCGTCGCCGAACTGGGCGATGCGCTCGTCACGCGCGCGGCCGACATCGATCCGCGTTATTTCACCGCCTACAACGAGCCGGCCGGCGCGCGGCCGCGCGCGCTGGTGCGCCCGCGCAGTGTCGGCGACGTGTCGCGCACGCTTGCGCTGTGCGCGCGGCTCGGCCAGACGGTCGTGCCGCAGGGGGGCCTGACGGGGCTCGCGCGCGGCGCGGTCGCGCTCGGCGGGGAGGTCGTGCTGTCGATGGAACGCTTCGCGGGCGTCGAGGCGCTCGACGCGGCGGCCGGCACGATGACCGTGCGCGCCGGGACGCCGCTGCAGACGGTGCAGGAAGCAGCGGAAGCGGCGGGTTTCACCTTCGGTGTCGATCTCGGCGCACGCGGCTCGTGCCAGATCGGCGGGATGCTCGCGACCAACGCGGGCGGCACGCGCGCGATCCGCTACGGGATGATGCGCGAGCAGGTGCTCGGGCTCGAGGCCGTGCTCGCGGACGGCACGGTCGTGTCGTCGATGAACCGGATGCTGAAGAACAACGCGGGCTACGACCTGAAGCAGCTGTTCATCGGCAGCGAGGGGACGCTCGGCGTCGTCACGCGCGCCGTGCTGCGGCTGCATCCGTTGCTCGCCGCGCCGGCCACGGCGCTCTGCCGCGTGCGCGACTACGACGCGGTCATCGCGCTGTGGAATCGCGTGCGCGTGCTGCCGGAGGTCGTCAGTTTCGAGGCGATGTGGCCGGCGTTCTACGACTACGTCGCGCGCCGCACGCCGGGCGTCTCGGCGCCGTTTGTCGGCGACGACGGCTTCGCGGTGCTGATCGAATGCGCGACGAGCGCACCGGGCGGCGATGCGCATCAGGCGCTGGAAACCGGCCTCGCGGCGGGAATCGAGGCCGGGCTCGTGGAGGATGCGGTGCTCGCGACGTCGGAGCGGCAGGCGCGGGACTTGTGGACGCTGCGCGAAGGCCTCGCGATCGACGCGCTGCCGCATCTGGTCAACTTCGACGTGAGTTTGCCGACCGGCGAACTCGGCGTGTTCGCCGAACGCTGCGAAGCGGCGCTGCGCATGCAATGGCCGGATGCCGTGTGCCTGTTCTTCGGGCACGTCGGCGACGGCAACGTGCATATCGGCGTGTCGCTGGCCGGGATGAGCGATGCGGACGCCGACGCGCTCGATCACTGCGTGTACGCGGTGGTGCGGGACATGGGCGGCTCGGTGTCGGCCGAGCACGGCATCGGTGCACTCAAGCGGCCTTATCTCGCGCACACGCGCAGCGACGCGGAAATCGGGCTGATGCGACGCCTGAAGGCCGCGCTCGATCCGGGCGGCATCCTGAATCCCGGCAAGGTGCTTTGACGGCGGCGTTGCCTGCCGCCGCCGGGCGCCCGCCTGCGTGATTCGTCAGCCGTCCACCCAGCGCAGCGCGCCGATCTTCAGGTGTTCGACGACGCTGCGCGCCCATCCGAGCTCGGCATTGAGCAGCACGAGCGCGTGTTCGTTCTGCAGCAGGAATAGGCGCGGCACCTGGTCGGCCTGCGCGGCGTTGCGCAGCGTTTCGAGGCGCTCGCGCTCGGCGTCGAGCCGGGCGATCCGAAGCTCGAGCTGGTGGCGGGCATCTTCGGCGTCGAGCAGCGGCAGGAAGGCGAGGCCCGCGCCGAACGCCGGGAATTCGCGCGCGGGCTCCGCGAGCAGCGCATGCAGCCACGCCTGCCCGGCCGTGTGCCCGGCCTCGGTCAGCGCATACAGCGTGCGCTCGGGAAACGCGCCATCGCGCTCGGTGTCGTGAACGGCGATCAGCCCGTCGCGCAGCAGCCGGTCGATCGTCTGGTAGAGGCTCGTGCGCTGCCGGACGTTGACGACTTCGTCGTACCCGCGGGCCTTCAGTTGCTGCAGCATCCCGTACGGATGCATCGGCGTTTCGGTGAGCGTCGCGAGGACGGCCAGCGCGAGCGGGGATGGACGACTAGTGGGCATGAATAGTTATCGAATATCTAGTAATAATATAACTATTCTCGACGAAACTATCACATTCCACAAGGGTTTCAGCCGAGGTGCGAGCGTTTCGCGGCCGGTGCGACGGTTTCCATCGTCGCGAGACCGTGCACAATGCCGCAATCCTCGACCGAATGCTCGCCGACGCACTGCCGGCGCAATTCGGTGAGCTGGTCGCGCAGATGCGTGAGTTCCGCGAGGCGCGCATCGACGTGGCCGATGTGTTCGTCGAGCAGCGCATTGATCGAATCGCAGGGATCGGCGGGCGTGTCGGTGAGCTGCAGCAGCGCGCGGATTTCGTCGTGGGCCATGTCGAGTGCGCGGCAGTTGCGGATGAAGCGCAGCCGTTCGACATGCACGTCGGTGTAGTTGCGGTAGTTCGAGTCGGTGCGTTCCGCGTCCGGCATCAGCCCCTCTTTCTCGTAGAAACGGATCGTCTCGGGTGTGCAGCGGGCCGCCTTGGCCAGTTCGCCGATCTTCATTGTCTTTCTCCCGTGCAAGGGTTGACCTTGTAGTGGCTTCAGGGTGTTAACTCTACTCCGTCAAGCCATTGAAAGCCATTGAGGAGGTTGTCATGACCGATGCCCAGCGTACCCACGACCCACGACACCGTCATGCCGGCGGCGCCGATGCGTGCTGCGCCGATTCGCGCGACACGCCGACGGCGACCGTTGCCGACGCGGTGCCGGCGGCCGGCGAGCGCGCGCACGGCCACGACCATGATCACGGCGACCACGGCGACGCGCATCGGCACGGCGCGGCGTGCACGCACGACCACGGCGCGCACGACCCTTCGGATCATGGCCACGATCATGCGGAAGGCAACGGCCATGTACACGGCGACGCGTGCTCTCGCGACCACGGCAAGCACGACCATGCCGGTCACGACCACGACCACGACCACGACCACGACCACGACCACGACCACGACCACGACCACGACCACGCGGCCGGCGACTGCTGCGCGCCTGCCGCGCTGACGCTCGCGCCGCTGCCGGTCGCTCAGGCGACCGCGTCGGGCCACGTGCGCTCCGCGTTCCGGATCATGCAGATGGACTGTCCGACCGAGGAAACGCTGATCCGCAAGAAGCTCGGCGGGATGAGCGAAGTGTCGGCGCTCGAATTCAACCTGATGCAGCGGATGCTGACCGTCGAACACGTGCCGGGCGCCCAGCCGGCGATCGAAGGCGCGATCC